>QZKU01000145.1 GCA_003598085.1 Candidatus Abyssobacteria bacterium SURF_5 | reverse complement strand
CGCTTGCCGCCCGCTTCGCTACCTGCTGTACGAGCAATTAGCAGGATAATCACGTTTCAGATTATAAAGTCAGCCAGGCTTTTCCTGGCACACCAGAGGTCGCAAAGACGAAATTAAGGATGATTTGGGAGGTCATGTTGTGTATTGTTTTCCTCTGCGCTCTTCGCGTCTCTGCGGTGAAAAAAGCTTTTTTGTGGACAGCCTTAGATTGTCACTCAAATCGGCCCTGTAAAAAATATGTGTTTTTGAAAATCACAAGGCCGTATTGAAATTCTCCCTGACAGCAATGATATAAACAGTTGTATTTTTGGTTAATATCACCTGGGGGCGTCGGACTTTGAGAAAGGAGCTTTACTCGCCCGCGCCGGAAGTGTAAAATAGCAGGATGCAAGCGCAACAAAGATTGTATCCATTCGTGCTCGAGCCGGTCTTCAAGTACCGCATCTGGGGCGGGCGCCGGCTTGAGACGATGTTCGGCAAGAAACTGCCGCCGGTCGATCCGATTGGCGAGTCGTGGGAGATCACGTGCCGCGGCGAGGACAACAGCGTCATTCGGAATGGCGCGCTGGCGGGAAAGACGCTGCGGGATGTCCTCCTGCAATACCCCAACGAGCTTCTCGGCGTGGGAAATAAAAGGGGCGCGCGGCCCTTCCCGCTGCTGAACAAGTTCATTGACGCGAACGAGCTCTTATCGGTGCAGGTGCACCCGGATGAAGGAGGCGCCGCCCGTTACGCGGGGGCGGAGGCGAAGACGGAGGCGTGGTATATCCTTCATGCCGAGCCGGGCGCGACGCTGGTGAAAGGGCTGAAGCGCGGCACGACTCGTAAGAAATTCGAGGAGGCGATCCGCTCCAATACGGTTCCCGCCGTTCTGAACACGTTTCCGGTTAGAGCGGGCGACACGGTTTACGTTCCGGCGGGCTGTGTGCACGCGATGGGTGCGGGCCTGGTGGTGTGCGAGATACAGGAGAATTCGGACACGACGTTCCGCGTATACGATTGGGGGAGAGTCGGCGCAGACGGCAAGCCGCGGCAACTCCACATCGAGCAGGCGCTCGAGGTCATCAATTTTGATGATGCGTCTCCCGAGAAAGTGGCGCCGGTCGAGATCATCGAGGGGCGCAACCGGAAGACGTACCTGGTTGCATGTCCTTATTTTGCGGCCGAGCTCCTCGATCTGGGCGAGCGCGCGGGCGCGACGACGAGCCTAAGCCGGTTCGATTCATACATGGTGCTGAAGGGAAACGCGGCGATAAGGACAGAGAGCGGCGACGAGGTTGTTGTTTCCGCCGGCGATTCGGTTCTCATTCCGGCGTCGGTCGGCGATTACTTCGTCATCCCCGCCGGCGGGTGCAGCATGATAAAGGTGTACGTTCCCGATATCGCCGAAGTTGCCGCGCGGCTGCGTTCGGCGGGCGTTGCCGAAGGAAGAGTCCGCGGGCTGATTTTCGAGTGAGGTTGCTCCATTTTTTTCATACAAGCCATAATCCTCGGGATCGTGCAGGGCGCGACTGAATTCCTGCCGATCAGCAGTTCCGGTCATCTCGTCATCCTCCAGAACGCATTCGGGATGCGCGAGCCGCAGGTGTTTCTCGACGTGATGTTGCACGTCGGCACGCTTTCGGCCGTTTTTTTCGTGTTTCGCAGAGACATCCTTGAAATGATTCGTGCCGCGATCGCCATCGCTCGCACGCGCGCATTCAGCGGGGCGTCCGGCGAGGTCTTCCTGGTTGCGGTTATTGTCGGGAGCATACCCACGGCGGTCATCGGGTTTGTCTTTGCGGATCAATTCGAGAAGCTCTTCGGTTCGATGACGGCGGCGGGCGCGGGATTGCTGGTTACGGGGGCCCTTCTCATGCTGACTGAATGGAGAAGAGAGGAGGTTGTCAGCCTCGCAATGGACGGCTCGGGCGGGATTGGCGTTCTGCAGGCGGCGCTGATCGGAGTCGTGCAGGGGCTGGCGATAATCCCGGGGGTTTCGAGATCGGGCTCGACAATAGCCGCCGGAATGTTGTTGGGGTTACCGCGCGAGACCGCCGCCCGTTTCTCCTTTCTGCTTTCAATCCCGGCCATCTTTGGCGCTCTCCTTTTCGAATTGAAGGACTATTCCCCCGCCGCCGGCGCCGAAGGTATCGGTGCGGCAGGCGTCGCGGCGGGGACTGTTATTGCGGCCGGTGTCGGGATAGCATCTCTATTACTGCTCTTGCGGGTGGTCAGGCGGGGAAGGATTTCGATGTTTGCATATTATTGCTGGCTGCTCGGCGCGCTTGCGATAGCAGCCGGCGTGATGAGGGGCTGAAATTGACGCACGTGGACGCGCTTGAGGAGCCGAAAAAGAGGTACGACTGGAAGTTTCGCCTCGTGCTGGCGCTGGTGCCGCGCCTGTTCACCCTATTTGCCGGCGCGCTGTACCGGACGTGCCGGATCGAGATTTTCGGCAAAGAGCATGAGGACCAGTTCTTGCGCGAGGGCCAGCCGCTCCTCTTCGTTTCGTGGCATCAGGGGCTGCTGTATTATGCATATCATTTCCGCAACCGGCAGGGCATCGTTATGGTGAGCCAGAGCAGAGACGGCGAGCTGATCGCGAGGACGCTGGAGCGGCTTGGTTTCATGAGTGCCCGCGGTTCGAGCAGTCGCGGCGGGAAGGATGCCCTCAACACCATGGTCGAAATCATTAATGAGCGCAGGTGCAGCGGAGGACTGGTCGCCGACGGCCCGCGCGGGCCGTTCGGGATCGCGAAGATCGGGATCATCAAGATTGCGAAAGAGACCGGGCTTCCGCTGGTGCCGGTCATGGTGTGGGCGAAGCGGAAAATCCTGTTCAAGAGTTGGGACAGGACCCTGCTGCCGCTGCCGTTCACGCGCATGGTCTTTTTCTACGATCAGCCGATCTGGATTGCGAAGGATGCCTCTCCCGAGCAAATGGAGCAGGCGCGCGTCGATTTGACGGACATTCTGAACCGCATGCACCGGGATGCGCGGGCGCGTTTTGGAGAGCGCTGATATCGCGGGCGCTTGCGGCGGTAAAAGAATTGACAAGAAAAGAGCTTTCTTGTCAGAATACAGAGTTATGAAAAGAAAATCTCCAGTTGCAGATGAGGGCATGCAGGGGGGAAAATCCCGATGAGAAGAGACAGTCATCTGTATGCGGTGATTCTGGCCGGCGGTTCCGGGACCCGTCTATGGCCGAGGAGTCGAAGGAACAAGCCCAAGCAATTGCTCGACATCGTGAGCAACAAGACGATGATTCAGGAGACGGTCGAGCGGCTGGGGCCGCTGGTGGACGGCAATCACACCATTGTTGTGGTCGGCAACATCCATTTCGAGGAGATCGACCGCCAGCTCGCGCATGTTCCGACCGAAAACATTCTCATTGAGCCTGAAGGCAAGAATACCGCGCCGGCCATCGGGCTGGCCGCCATCCACTTGAAGGCGATCGATGAAGAGGCGGCCATGCTTGTTCTGCCGTCGGATCATCTGATTACCGACGCCGATCGGTTCCGCAAAATAGTAAGAGCCGCAGTTGCTTTCGCGCAAAAGGAAGACAAACTGGTTACCATCGGCATCCAGCCCACGTTTCCCGAAACCGGCTACGGTTACATACAGATCGGACACAAGATAGATTCGGTGCAGGAGGAAAATATTTATAAGGTTGTCGCGTTCCGCGAGAAACCCACCAAGGCGGTGGCGCAAAAATTCTTGAAAACCGGCCACTACATGTGGAACAGCGGCATGTTCGTGTGGAAGGTGTCGGTCATTCTCGAACAGATCAAGGTTCACCTGCCCGATCTGTATGAGGGCCTGATGAAAATAGAGAGCGCGATCGGCAAGGGAAGCGAAGAAAAGACGATCGAGAAGATTTATCCGTCGCTCAAAGCCGAGTCGATCGACTTCGGCGTTATGGAAAAATCAAGCGACGTGGCTCTGCTCAAAGGCGACTTCGGCTGGAACGATATCGGCAGTTGGGCTGCGATGGAGCAGATCTGGCCGAAGGATAAGGACAACAATTTCCTCGACGCCAAGGTCGTTTCAATTGAATCCACCGGAAACATCATTCACAGCACCAAGAAGCTGGTGGCGGTCATCGGGCTCGAAGACATCGTTATCATCGAGACGGAGGACGCGCTGCTGGTATGCAAGAAGGAGCGCGCGCCCGACGTCCGCCGAGTCGTCGATGAACTGAAGAAGCGGGGCCTCGAGGATTTTCTCTAAGGGCCCGTCTGGGAAACGGGCGAGACCTTGCGAATTCTCCCCCTTACGTCAGGGTAATCATTTCTTTTTCTTCTGTCCACCTTTTGCCTGTGGTTTGCCCGGATTGCCGGCGCCGGCCTTGGCCGCGACTTTTTTCTTCGGCGCGTTTTTCCTTGATGCCTTCTTTTTCGAAGTAGGCTCGTTCGCGCCGTAGACCTCCACGTACGCGTCATGCACCGGGCATCCGTTCTCCCAGTGAGCGCGCACCTTTCGGCCGATAAAGGATTTTGGATATTTTCGGGCGATATTACAACCGGGGCAAACTTTATTCCATCCGGCGAGTACTTTTTTCAGTTCCATTCGTTGTCTCCTTTATGGTATTCAGACCTTTACCACCGCTCCTCGATATGCGGGCGAAACGAGGGCAGCATATTTTGCGAGATAGCCCTTCAGATTCCTCTCCGGCCTTTTCCATTGGCGCAGCCGCTTATCCATCTCCTCTCGCGATATCTCGACATCGACGGTCCGCGCCGGTATATCGATTTTAATGAAGTCGCCGTTTCTGACGGCGGCCAGCGGCCCGCCTTCGTAGGCCTCGGGACAAACGTGTCCGATGGCGGGGCCGCGGGTGAAACCCGAGAAGCGGGCGTCGGTGATGATTGCGACCTGCTCCTCGAGTCCCATCTGGAATAACTGTTCGGTCACGGTGAGTATCTCGCGCATGCCCGGCCCGCCCCTCGGGCCTTCGTTGCGGATGACGATGACTTCGCCGGGCTGGAACACGCGATTCAGCGCGGCCTCAACCGATTCGGCCTCATTCTCGAAAATGCGCGCAGGTCCCCGAAAAACCAGCATCGATTCCGGCACGCCGCTTTGTTTGACGACGGCGCTGTCGGGCGCCAGATTGCCCCGCAAAATGGCGATTCCGCCCTCGGCATGAAATGGGTTCGAGCGCGGGCGGATGACTTCCTCATCAAGCGCCCATTTGCCCACCAGGTTGTCGGCTACTGTTCTTCCGGTTACCGTGAGCGCGTCGCCGTGAATCAGGTCGCCAAGCTGAATCATGATAGCCGGCACGCCGCCGGCCTTGTGAATATCCAGAATCGAATACGGTCCGGACGGCAGTCCTCCGCAGATATGCGGCACGCGTTGTGAGAAGAGGTTATATTCCGAGATATCGAATTCGATTCCGAGCTCATCGGCGAGCGCGAGCACGTGCAGGACGGCGTTGGTCGATCCGCCGGAGGCCATCTGCACGGAGACCGCGTTTTCAAGGGCCTGCCGCGTCATGACGGCGCGCGGGCTGAGGCCGGCTTCGAGCGCCTTCATCACCAGCATTCCGCTCTGCTTGGCCTGCACGATTTTCTCGGATTGCACGGCATGGGTTGTCGCGGAGGCCGGAAGGCTCATTCCCAGGGCTTCGACCAGAAACTGCATGGTATTGGCGGTTCCCATTCCGGGACATGCGCCGGAGGACGGGCAGACCAGTTGGCTGAGAATTCGGGGCGCGTCCTTCGGCAAGAACAGGTCGAAGGGGAGCATCGGGCCGCCGGTAACGAATACGGAGGGCAGATCCAGCCGGGCCGCTGCAAGGAGGTGGGCCGGCACGATCTTGTCGCATGAGGAGATAAATACGAGGGCATCCAGATGATGCGCGAGCACCATTGTCTCGACGGAATCGGCGATCAGGTCGCGCAGTGGCAAGACATACTTCATCCCATCGAGGCCGTTGCCGTACCCGTCGCACGGGGCCGGCGTATTGAATTCAAGCGGCGTTCCGCCTCCGATGCGAACGCCCGCTTTGACTGCCTCGGCCACCTCGCGCAGGTGAAGATGGCCGGGGGTCAACTCGGTCCAGGAATTCACGACCCCGACAAGCGGACGCTTCATCTCTTCTTCGGTCAGTCCGATACATTTCAGGAGCTCGCGGCGCACGAGTGCGGTCGCCGTCCGATCGACATTCTCGAGGAGGACGCTGCTCTGTCTCTTCTTCACCATCAGATTATCCCTTTCGCCGGGGCATCCCTCCCCCACTGAAGAGGGCAAAACGGCCCCATGAAGAGAAGGAGGAGTATCGGCAAACCGTGCGCCTGAGGATACACTTTGGAAAACAATTTCGTACAATTTTTACCGCAGAAGCCCTTTTATGTCAAGCAGATTCCGGCAGTGCCCGGAAATTAGGCATTTTTTGCCCCTCACGTATTTACGGCGGGGGCGCGGTGTTAAACTATGGTAGTCGATCTGAGGAGCCGCCTTCTTCATGAGCCCTTTGCCTCATAAGACTATAAGCATGCGAGAGTTATACATGAAGCAAGGGTGGTTATCTTGACTTCCCGAAGAAGCGTTTCTATAATTGACCATTACCATCCCAAAAAGGAGTAACCGCATATGAAAATAGTTCGGGAAATTCCAAAGATTTTGCAGTTAGCGCTGAAAAATGGCGGAGATTTTGCAGAGCTTTTCATTGAGGAACGGTTTTCCGTTTCGATCGGTTGTGAAGCGAACAAGATAGAGCGCGTAATCAGCGGAACCGATCGTGGCGCCGGTCTGCGTGTGGTTGTGGGAGATATGACCGCATATGCTTCCACCAACCAGTTGACGGCGGCGGCCTTGCGGGATCTGGCCGAGCGGGTGAGCAAAGGCATCCGTGCGCCGGTTCAAAAATACACCTTTCCCGAAGCCGTCAAGGTGAGCTTCGAGAAGAAGAGGATAAAGTATCCGTCGGCGGTTCCTGCGAGTGAAAAAGTCTCGAAGGTGCTGGAAGCGAACGAAACCGCATGGAGCGCCGGCAAAGAGGTTGTGCAGGTACTCGTTCGGTATGGTGACTCGCGGCAGCGCGTCATCATCGCGAACTCCAGCGGTCTGCTCGTGACCGATGAGCGCGACCACATCATCTTTCTTGTGCATTCGGTCGCAAAGCGAGGAGACCTTATTCAGACGGGCTACGAGCCGGTCGGCGGGACAATGGGATTCGAGATGTTTGAAGATACGACCCCCGCGAAGGTGGCGCGAACAGCGGCCGAGCAGGCGCTGCGAATGCTGGACGCATCGCCGGCGCCGACGGGTATCATGCCCGTTGTTGTCGGCGCCGAAGCCGGCGGAACGATGATCCACGAGGCGGTCGGGCACGGTCTTGAGGCCGACCTGGTGCAGAAGGGTCTCTCGGTGTTTGCGGGCAAGATCGGACAGCGGATCGCTTCGGAATCGGTTTCGGTGCACGACGATGCCACGATCCCGCGGAGGCGGGGCACGTTCAAGGTGGACGACGAGGGGACGCCGGCCGAGCGCACGGTGCTCGTGGAGAATGGAGTTTTGAAGAGCTACCTGTACGACGTCATTGGCGCGCGCAAGGAGGGCCGTGCCTCCACGGGCAACGGACGTCGCGAGTCGTACCGCCACCGGCCGATCCCCCGCATGACGAACACCTTGATTGTTCCCGGCGGTGCGCGCCCGGAGGATGTCATATCAGCGACCGACAAAGGTCTGTTCGTGCGGCGGATGGGCGGCGGACAGGTGAACACGGTGAGCGGGGATTTCATGTTTGAGGTAAGCGAGGGCTACCTGATCCGCAATGGGGAAATCAAGGAACCGGTTCGGGGTGCGTCTTTGATCGGAAACTCGCTCAAGGTTTTATCGGGAATAGACATGGTGGCCAACGATCTCGGTTTTGGCCTCGGAACGTGCGGAAAAGACGGGCAGGGGGCCCCGGTTTCCGACGCACAGCCGACGCTTCGGATACGAGGGATTACGGTCGGAGGAACCAGTGCCTGAAGTTATGCTTGATTCATTCGAGGTCGACGATTCCAACAAATTTGCCGTCGCTCTGTGTAAAGCGGTCGTCAATCTCGAAAAAGGATACTCGCCTCTGCTGATCCACGGCGAGGCGGGTTCCGGAAAAACGCATCTGCTTACCGCGGTAAGCACCGAATTGTCCCGGGCGCATCCCGAGATATCCCTGCTTTTTGTATCTGAAGAAGACACGGTCGAGCAGGTATTCGGAAACGGTGCGTCTTCCGATGAAGCGTTGGCCCGTGAACTCGTTCGAAAGGACTTTCTGATTGTCGATGATTTCGAGCGGATTCTGGATGTTCCCGCCGCCAAAGACAAGTTTTCTTCCCTCTTCAATTCCTTTGTAGACAGCGGAAAGCAGATTCTGCTGGCGTCTTCGGTTCCGATCAAGGACCTGCGCGGGTTCGACAAGCGGTTTCTCAGCAGGCTCCGCGGCGGAATCGACGCGCACCTCGTGCCGCCGCTTCCGGAAACGCGCCTCAAGATTTTGAAGAGCGAGTGTGCTCGTCTGGACCTGGAGCTTGATCTCGATGTTATGCAGATGCTGATGAAGGAGGCCGGGAAGAATTCGGCTTACCTGAAACGGTTGCCCGGCCACCTCAAGACCTTCTCCACGCTCAATCGCCAGCCCCTCACGAAGGAGAAGGTGGCGGAATTTCTATCCGCCATTCGCGAGCAGGCGGGCGAGCAGAAGGATACTGCCACGACGGAGGAGATTCTCAGCACGTGGATGCAGCGCCAGGCGAAGAAACACGAGGACGGTCTCCAGGTCACCTTGCGCGAGTACGAGCAGAAATTGAGCTCGCATGATGAAATCGTTCAGCAGATGCAGCGCCAGATTGAAGAACTTGCGGCTCGTGAGAAGGCGACTGCCGCTGACAATGCTTCGCTCACCTTGAGATTAAAGAAGATCAAGGGAGAGCTTGACGAGAAAAATAATCTGCTGAAATCACAGGGCAAGGTTATCTCGAGCGAAATCGCCCAGTTGTCGAAGGAGCTGAAAGAGCGGGAAGAGCGCGCCGAGGAGGCCCTGAGGGATCGCGACGCGGCTCTGTCGGAAAAAGAAGCACGAATTTCGGAGCTGGAGCAACTGCTGAAAAAGAATTTCAGCGATCTTGCCCTCCACGCAGACCACCAGAAGCAGGCGGAGCAGAAATTGCAGGCCCTGCAAGCCCGAATCGAGCAACTGCAGAAAGAAAAAGAAGATGATCTGCTCGCCCTGAAAATCCAGCTCGAGGACAAAGACGAAAAACTTGTGCTGCTTCGAGAGGAGCGTGAAAAGCGCAGCTCGAAGGAGCAAAGAGAGAAGTTGGACCTCGAGGATAGCTATGCAGAGACGCGCGAAGAGAACGAGCTGCTCAAGAAGGCGGCGGAGCAATTAAACGCTCGCATCAAGGAACTCGAGGACAACCTTGAACACATTCGGGCGCAGAGGACGGAGGAGAGTTCCGCCAAGCTCTCGGAGGCGGCCGCTCGGGAGCAGCAGTTGCAGGAGGAGATCAACGCTCTCTCGCAGGCGCTCGAGGCCGAACGCGCACTTTCCCAATCGCGGGAACAAAAAAACGCCACGCTGTCGAAGCGCGCGAGTGCGGCGGAATCCGCTAGTGCTGAGATCGAGGAGCGCCTGAAAGAAGTCTCTCAGAACCATCAGCGCGCGCGCGAGGAGCTCGAGCGAGTGCGCTCCGAACGCGAGAAGATGAAACAGGACCTCTCGGAAATCACTGCGGAACTCGCTTCCTCGAAATCGATGGTGGAGCAGCATGAACGGGAGATCGGCGAAAAAAGCAAGAAACTTGAGGAATTGGCTTCCGAAAACCTGAAGCTGCAGAATCATGTGTCGGAACGCGAGCAGGCTCTCCTGCTCAAGGAACGAGAGGATGCAGAGCGTATTCGAGCGTTTCATGAGCAGGTGAAGAAGCTGGATGACGAGTTGCATGCGGCGGAGTTGGAACGCAAGAAGCAGGAAGCGGTCCTGAAGGAGACACGCGAGCAACGGAAGATGCTGGCGGCCGAGCTGAACGACGAGATCGAACAGTTGAAGGCTGTCCTGAAAGAGAAAGAGGCTTCTGAGCAGAACCTCTCGAAATCGCTCGAGGAAGCCACCGCCAAGCTGCAAAGGAACGAAGAGATTCTGAACCAGGCAAAAGCGGAAGCGGAAGAGGCCGAAGCGCGCGCGGAGGAAATAGGAAGACAATTTGAGGAAGCGCAGAAGAGTTGGGAGGAACGCCTCGAGCGACAACGCGACGAGCTCGCCTTGCATGAGAAGGATCTCGCGGAAAAAATCGCCGCCTCACAGCGCGAAGTTCAGGAATCGGCCGGCATCATTAAGCGATTAAAGACCCACGTTTCTGATCTCGAGGACCGCGTGCGCCAGCGCGATCAGCTTTTGGATGCGAAGGAAAAGGGCGAGGCCGAGCATATCCTGAAGCTGAAAGACGAGCTGAAACGCCGGAACGATGAGCTGCAGAAAACGTTCGAAGATATTGTGGCGGCAAACGAGCGCGGCGATGAGTTCGAGCGGCGAGTCTCGGAACTCGCGCACGAGCTGGCGGCCGTAAAGGAAGAGAGGCAGCAGGCGGAAGATTCGTCCGCGGCCGCGCGGGATCTGTTCGATAAGCAGATACAGGAAGCCAGGGAGCGCGCGAGCGAGCTCGAGACGCAGTTGACTCAGCGGAACGAACAGGTTCGGGAATTCGAAAGTCGGCTCGGCGACTATGAGCGGCGGATACAATCGAGCGAGGAGGCGCTGGCGGCGCTGCGGGCTGAACTCGCCGCCGCTGAAAACGAAAAGGCTTCGCTCGCCGCCAAAGAACAGGAAGTTGCCGCACGGGTGGAGGAGGTTACGCACGAGGCGGAAGCTGCGGTCCAGGCGGCCGGAGAGCGTCTGCAGGAGGCTCGCGTTCAACTGAGAGAGGCGCAGGCGCGCGAAGGCGAGTTACTGTCGCGATTCGAGCAGGAAAAGGCTGCATTGACCGAACGACTCGAGCGCCAGCGGCTGGAATCGACCGCGCGCGAGAAGGCGCATTCCGACGCAAGTAGCGCCGCCGAGCTCGAGATGAAGTCGCTATCCGAACAGGTGCAGAAGTTAAAGAAGAAGATGAACGAGGCGCAGCAGGACCTGGAAAGACAGGTCGAACTGCGGGAGCTGGCCGAGCAGGATGCGGCGCGGCTGGCGACCCTGATCGAGGAGAAAGACCTGCGCGTGGCCGAGTCGCAAAAGGCGCTTGAGGCGTTGCGGGAGAGTTTTTCGCAAAGCACCGCTCAAGGGGCGGAGGCGCAGGGCCATTTTTCAGCGCTGGAGAAAGAATTGACGGCCAAGGAGCGCGCGCTGGCGGCGGTACGCCACGATTATTCGGAGCTTCAAGTCGACTACGACAAACTGAGAGCCGAAATGGTCAAGGCCGAGAAGAGCGGAAGCAAGCTGCAGTCGGAGAAGAAAAAGACAGAGCAGGCGCTCAAGTCTCGCGACGATCAGATCAAGGCGTTGCAAGAAGAACTGACGAAGCTGCGGGCGCAAGTCGAGCAAGAGGATGCAGGCGCTCTTGCCCGCATTCAGGAACTGGAGCGGATTACCGCTAAAAAAGACGATATGCTGCAAGCGGCGGAACAACGCGGTCGGGAGTCGGCCCGGGAGATAGTCGCTTCGAAGGATAAGGAAATAGAGCGCCTGTCCGCCGCGCAAAAGGAAGCCGCCAGATCTCTGGAAGAGCATGCTCAAACCGCCGACGCCCAACTCGCGAAGGTGCGGCAGGAGTATGAAGAGCTCCTACTCCGGCAGCGAAAGGAAAACGATGTCCTGCGCGGGCGTCTCACCACGCTCGAGCATGAACAGGCGTCTCAGCCTGACAGCGCCAAACTCCCGACGGCGGCGGAGCAGGAGGCCGACGTTTCGCCTCCTCCGGCATCGGCGGAAGAGCCGGCTGCCGATGCGAGCGACGCGCAGGCTGAGCCGGAAGAACCGGCCGGCGACGTGCAGTTCGAGCCGGTGGAATGGTTGCATGATTTTGCGGGATTCAGGGGCAGCGAGGCGAACAGTTTCACGATAACGATGGCGGAGAAAATAGCCAAGAGTCCCGGAACGCTGTATAACCCGCTTTGCATATACGGGCAGTCCGGCGCGGGAAAGACGCATATCATGCACGCGCTCGGATTACTGGCCACCAAACAGAACCCGAAATTGAGCGCCGTGGTAATTTCGCTCGGCTCGCTTATCGAGCGCATGAAAAGGGAGCGCGAGAATCTGGAGAAATGGCCGAGGAGCCTGCGGCTGCTCATTCTAGACGATTTCGAGATTTCCGATGTTCCCCGGGAGATACAGGCATCTCTATACGGATTGCTCTCCGCGATGCTGAAGAGCGGGACCCAGATAGTCATTGCTTCGGAAGTGCCTCCGATAAAGATGCAGAGTATCGAGGAAAGCATGCTGCATTTTATTGAGGCTGGACTGTTGGCAAAACTGGAGGTTGATGCTCAAGTGCAAGAAGAGCAGAAGGAAGCGATTGAGGCTTTCGTTCATGTTGCCCGGATTCCGTTCGCCGGACAGCAGGAAAAACAGGAAGCTGAGACGCGTGCGGCGGAGACGGCGCCTTCGCCGGAGCCGGCCGCCCCGGAGGTGAAAAAAGATTTCTTCGAGGAGTTCCTGCAGGCGAATACCGCGTTGACAAGCGCCAATTTCCAGGGGAAAGAGCTGTTCGAGGAATTCGAGGAGATTTTCAAGAACCCCAACAAGCGCTGGCGCAACAAGTTTCCTTTGCTGGTCATGGAAGACGACCGCCAGCGCCGCAACCACTTCTTCAATGCGTTGGCCCACCGGCTGCAAGGCGTATTCACCGGGCCGGTTTCCTCCCTCTCGATCGAGCGGCTTGTGACGGTTCTCTCGAAAAAGCAGGCGTTCGACTGGAACGGCCTGCTGAACCGGCTGATCAAGTCGCATGTGATCCTCATCGACGACTGCGACAGCGTCACCAAACTGCCCTCTTCCACATTCGGATATCTTCGCGCTATAATAGATGAGGTTCTGGGGCGGGATATCCTGCTGATGATCGGTATGTCGAAGAAGTACAAAAAGGAGCCGATCTTCGGCGCCGCCGTCAAAAGAGCCAGCAAAAAGAAAATCTGACGGAGAGGGCCATACATGCATCCAGATAAACTGCGCTCTCTTATTGCCGCAGTGTCACGCGGCGAGGTGAGCGTTGAAGAGGCGGTTTCCGCGTTGAAGTCGCTCCCGTATGAGGACCTCGGTTTCGCCAAGCTCGACCATCACCGCCATTTGAGAAGGGGCTTTCCGGAAGTCATCTTGTGCGAAAGGAAAACCAAGGAGCAGGTGGTGGCGATCACGGGGAAGATGATCGAACGCGATGGAAACGTGCTGGCGACACGGGTTTCGCGCGAAATCTATGAGGCGGTCCGCCAGGTGCACCCCACGGCGGTTTACCATCAGGACGCGCGCGTGATGACCATCATTCTGCATCCGATCAAGCGGAAAAAGGGGGCAGTCACGGTCATAACGGCGGGCACCTCGGACATTCCGGTCGCCGAGGAGGCTGCCTTGACCTCTGAGATGATGGGCTGCCGCGTCAGGCGCATCTTCGACGTGGGCGTGGCCGGCATCCACCGGCTTTTCGACCGCAGGAAAGAGATAGCGAAGGCGGACGCGTTGGTGGTGGCGGCCGGAATGGAGGGCGCGCTTGCAAGCGTGGTGGGCGGTCTGGTAGAATGCCCTGTAGTCGCCGTTCCCACGAGCGTTGGGTACGGCGCGAGTTTTGATGGGCTGGCCGCGCTCCTGGGAATGCTGAATACCTGTTCGCCCGGCGTTGCGGTGGTGAACATCGACAACGGGTTTGGCGCCGGTTACTTCGCCAGCCTTATCGCCCGGCAAAAATAGGGGTCGTGTGACCTCACGGAGAATGTAACACGTGCGCCGCTGCCTGTACCTTGACTGTTTTTCCGGCGTCAGCGGAGACATGATTCTCGGCTCGTTGATCGATGCCGGTCTGGAACTCGATGCCCTGCGCGAAGGCCTTCGGCTCGTGCCGCTTGAAGGATATCATCTGCATGCCGAGAAGACGATGCGGCGACATCTAAGCGCTACCAACTTCTTCGTTCACGTGGACGAAGAACGGCCGGGCGAGCGCGGACTCCACCAGATTCAGAGCCTTCTCGATCGCAGCTCGCTTGCCGAGCCGATTGTGGAGAAGGCAAAGCGGATTTTCTCGTTCCTGGCCGAAACGGAAGCGGCGCTTCATGCCACTACTCCGGATAAAATCCATTTTCATGAAGTCGGCGCCATAGACGCTATTGTGGACGTGGTCGGCACTCTGATTGCCCTGGACAAATTGGGGATCCAGGAGGTACAGGCCTCGCCGGTGAACGTCGGCGGCGGTTTCGTGGAGTGCAGGCACGGCGTTCTGCCGGTTCCCGCTCCGGCGACAATGAAACTGCTCGAGGGAATACCTATCTATTCCAGAGGACCACAGGCGGAGTTGGCGACGCCGACGGGGGCGGTCCTTTTGCGATCGCTGGCGTCCGGCTTCGGCCCGATTCCTCCGCAGACGGTGCTCGCACAGGGTTATGGCGCCGGCAAGAATGATTTCCCGGATTGGCCGAACCTGTTGCGCGCTCTCATTGCCGAGCCGGCGGATGCGTACGCCGCGGATGACATTGTGGTCATGAACACCACCATAGACGACATGAATCCTGAAAATTTCGAATACCTCATGGAGCGGCTGTTCGAGAACGGAGCCCTCGAGGTTTATCTTTCCGGGACGCAGTCGAAAAAGACGCGACCGGGTACGCTGCTCACCATATTGTGCGAGCCGTCCCGAACCGCTGCGATGGCCGAGATCATTTTTTCCGAATCCACAACCTTCGGCATCCGCTATCATCGTGAGGCGCGGCTGAAACTGCACCGGCGGGTGATCGAGGTGGAGACCGAATGGGGGAAGGTGAGGGTGAAGATCGGAACGGGACAGGAACGGACGCTTTCGGTGTCGCCGGAATTCGAAGATTGCAAGGCGCTTGCCCGGAATCGGAACATACCTCTGAAGGCGGTTTATGACGCGGCAAAATATGCGGCAAGAAGGGATTTAGGAGATTTGGCATGAAGCGAACGGCTATCTATCCTGGCAGTTTTGACCCTATCACCTACGGCCATATCGATCTTATCGAGCGCGCCGTGGGTCTGTTCGACGAACTTATTGTCGCCGTTGCCCATAATATTCGCAAAGCCGGCTTGTTCTCGATTCAGGAAAGGCTGAAGATGATCCGCGAGTTGACCATGGAATATCCGACGGTGCGCGTCGATTCGTTTGACGGCCTGCTCGTCGATTACGTGCGCAGATGTGGTGCGTGCTGCGTCGTGCGGGGCCTGCGCGCATTTTCCGATTTTGAATTCGAATTCCAGATGGCCTTGACGAATCGGAAATTGAATGACAACTTTGAGACGATTTTCTTGATGACACATGAAAACTATTCGTTCATCAGCTCGAGCCTGGTGAAAGAACTGATAGAGTTCGGCGGAGATATCAGCGCGTTCGTTCCCGAGGTGGTCGAGCGCAGGCTGAAAGAGAAATTCTACGTTCAGCGAGAACAGTAAACCCTCAACGCCCGTTACGCTCGCTGATGTGACGCTCTCCCTTTTATGAACAGAGGAGACTCCTCATGTTCAACCTCCAGCTCAGAGGCGCCGACATTCGGACGGAAGTTGTGGGCGGCGCCACCACCTTCATGACGATGTCCTATATCGTGTTCGTTCAACCGACGGTGCTGAGCATCTGCGGGATGGACCACGGAGCCGTCCTCGCCGCGACCTGTCTCTCGAGCGCATTGGCCACCTTTCTGATGGGGGTGCTGGCCGGCTATCCCGTCGCGCTCGCGCCGGCAATGGGTCACAACTTCTTCTTTGTCTTCACCGTATGCCAATTCATGGGTTACACCTGGCAGCAAGCGCTCGCCGCGAATTGCATTTCGGGCACGTTGTTCATCATCTTATCCACTGTCAAGTTCCGCGTCCGGATCATGGAGGCGATTCCGCAGTCGCTCAAGAGCGCGATAGCTGTCGGAATCGGGCTCCTGATCGCGATGGTGGGGATGGAGTGGTCGGGCCTGGTCGTGGCGCGGGAAGGGACACTGGTGGGGCTGGGCGATCTGCATAGCCCGCCAGTCCTGTTGTCGCTGTTCGGGATTCTGGTTATCTCGGGTCTTCTTGCGCTTCGTGTGCGCGGCGCCATTCTGATTGGAATCCTCGTGACCACCCTGCTCGGATGGATTTTTCACCTGATAGAATTTCAGGGGATCATCGGACGTCCGCCATCGATTGCGCCGACCTTTTTGAAGCTGGATATCCTTGGATTATTCAGGGATCAAGGGCTGTCGAATCTGCTGGCGATCATTTTCGTGTTCTTCTTCCTCGATCTGTTCGACACGGTCGGCACCCTTATCGGTATCAGCGAACGGGCCGGTTTCCTGGTCAATGGGAAACTGCCGCGGGCGGGGCAGGCGCTGTTGTCGGACGCAATCGGAACGGTCAGCGGAACGCTGCTCGGCACGTCGACTGTCACCAGCTATATCGAGAGCGCTGCGGGAGTCACGGCGGGGGCGCGCACCGGGCTGGCCAACATGGTGACGGCGGGCCTCTTCCTGCTCGCCCTTTTCTTTTATCCGCTGACCCGGATGGTTGGAGGCGCGGTCGAGTATGGAGGCATTCCCCTTTACCCGGTCATAGCTCCCCCGCTGATTATCGTCGGCAGCATGATGATGACCAGCGTGAGATCGATCAAATGGGAGGACTACACCGAGTCGCTGCCCGCGTTCCTGACGCTGATCGTCATGCCGCTGACTTTCAGCATTACCGACGGAATCGCCTTCGGCTTCATCGCCTATGCCCTGCTGAAGCTGATGAGCGGGCGCGGCAGGGAAGTAAATGCGTTCGTCTATACTTTTGCGTTCCTGTTCGTGTTGAGATATCTCCTCAAGCTCGGCGCGTAGGCTGGTGGTCGAATATTCAGCCGTTGCGTGCTTTTCTGCAGGATGCAAACCCTCCAGTTGCCGTTTCTCGTCCTCTCTGATTTCCCGCTGAAAGTCGACCGCGAAACAAGGTTTCCGTCGGGCAGGTCGGAGGGAAGCAATGCCTTCCGCTGGAGCAGAATGCTGCAGGGATGCAACAGCCGTGTTACACCGACTATTGCATTTCTACTATTTGCGGGTTGCGGACTTGTTACTGAGCTGTGCTGTTGTCATCCGTATCGTATTGATTACGAATGAGTTAGAGGAGGCTGTCCATTGTTGGTCCAACATGGCACGATCGATGCAGTTATCTTTCTGAAAGAGGCAAGGAGAGATATTTTTGGTGAGGAGCAATGACAACAATAGAAGACCGTGAACAGAAGGGCATTTCGCAGATTATCTTTGACAGCATCGATGAGGGCGTATTCACGACGGACAAGGAGTGCCGAATCACATCGCTGAACCGGTCGGCGGAAAGGATATCGGGATTCACGCGGGAGGAGGTCATTGGGAAGTACTGTTTTGACATATTCAGGACGGACCTGTGTCAGAGAGGCTGCGCGTTGCGGAGCACGCTGGAGAACGGGAAGTCCGCGAGCAACGTACGCGTGACCATCATCAGGCGGGATGGTCGCAAGCTTCCGGTCAGTGTCAGCACGACGCTGTTGCGGGACGGTTCCGATCGTTGTGTCGGCGCGGTGGAATTTTTTCGCGATCTTTCGGAAATCGAGAACCTGCAGAACAGGATCAGCAAGCTGCGGGGGTTGGAGAACATCGTCAGTTGCAATGAGAAGATGCAACACATCTTCAAGCTGTTGCCCAACATTGCCGAGTCGGAATGCAACGTGGTGATCCAGGGCCCCAGCGGGTCGGGGAAGGAGCTGTTGGCGCAGGCGCTTCATAACATGAGTCCGCGCAAACATAACGCGTACATCCGCATCAACTGCGCCGCGCTGCCGGAGACGTTGCTGGAATCGGAGCTGTTCGGGTATGCGCGGGGAGCTTTCACCGATGCGAAGCGGGACAAGCCGGGAATGTTTTATTTGGCTCAAGGCGGCACGCTGCTTCTGGATGAGATCGGAGATATGCCGCTTTCGCTGCAGGTGAAGCTGCTGAGGGTGTTGAATAACGGGGAATACCAACCCCTGGGATCGACGCGCATGCTGCAGGCGGACGCCCGGATAATCACGTCCACAAATCAGGATATCAAGCACATGGTCGAGCAGGGCGCGTTTCGGGAGGATCTGTATTATCGTATTAACGTCATCAGTATCGTGGTTCCTCCGCTCCGGGAGCGGCTGGAGGATTTGCCGATTCTCATTGAGCACTTCATCAGGAAATTTCGGGGGAAGCGCAAGAAGGACATCCGCCGGGTATCCGATGGAGCATTGAATCTTCTGAGAAAGCACGATTTCCCGGGAAACGTGCGGGAACTGGAGAACGCCATCGAGCACGCGTTTGTGATTTGCGAGGGGAATGTGATAGAGGCAGAGCACCTCCCTCAGAGGATACTGGAGGCGGTGCAAAACGTCGAGAACGGCCATAATGGCTCGTTCAATGGGAACAGTTCAGAAGAAGCAATCATTCGAGAGGCGCTGATTCGGAACGGAGGCAACTGCAGCAGGTCAGCCCGCGAGCTCGGCATGCATCGCGTTACGCTCTGGAGGAAAATGTCGAAGTACGGCATTCTGGCCAATAACGGCGAAACCGCAGAGAGTATGCCCCCATCTTAAGAGTGGTTCGAGCGCTTGCGCCATGGGGGGCGCGTTAGCTGAATCGGGGGAAGCGATGGTCGTGTTGCTTTTGCCGGGCGGAGCACATGAGGCCGGCGCGATGAGGAAGCCGTTACTTTTCTTCGCCTTGTTTTCTTTCCTTCAGGATGCGAAGCGCCTCTTGCAGTTTGGCCGGATCCGCTTCATCGAGCAGTTCTTTGATTTCATCTTTGATATTCTTTGATGTTGACCCGGTGACTCCGGCGGTCACCAGCGTCTTGATGTGTTTGGTGTCGAGCGCGCGCTTTATGCTGTTGAGATAGGTTTCGGCCTTGACCGGTTTTGTCAGGTACGACTCCGGGCTTCGGATCGTTTCGCCGGACATGATCGTATCAAAATCTTCCTTGCCTAAGGCATCCTTTGCGTGGGCGGTGACCAAGACTACCGGGATGTTCTGCAGTTCCTTGTCTTTGCGGATTTCGAGCAGAAATGTGGCTCCCGATTTCTTTGGCATCACGAGGTCAAGCGAAATCACATCCGGAGGATTCGCCTTCACCTTTTCCAGCGCCTCGAGACCGTCGGCGGCGGTCTCGACTCTGAAACCGGCCTTCTCGAGAACGGTCTTCAGAAAGAGCCTCACGTTTTTTTCATCATCAACCACGAGAACGGTTTTTTCCGAAGGTTGCGTCACCGGCATACCCTCCTTTTCATTGATCAGCGGCTTCCCCGTTGTCCGGCTGCGGCTGGGACAATTCGGGCAGCCGATTTCGCGGGAACTTCAGTCGGAAAATGGAGCCTTCACCCTCGATTGATTCGAAGACGACCTTCCCCCCGTGCTGCTGGGTGATCCTGCGGGTGACGAGCAATCCCAGACCCGTTCCCCTGGCGGTTCCTTTGGTGGAAAAGAAGGTCGTAAACACCTTTTTTTTGACTTCGTAGTCCATTCCGCAGCCGTCGTCGGCGACCTCATAGATCAGACTGCCGTTTCGCTCGAACACCGAGAGCCGAACCTCGCAATGCGGATTGTCGCTCATTTCACAGGCGTCGACGGCGTTGGAGATCAGGTTCGAGAGGCACACGTGAATACCTTCGTGGTCGAGGTTGGCGGGATCGATGCCTTCCTGAGGGTCGAACAGCAGCTTTACGCCGCTCCGGTCGGCCACATCCTTGTAGAGGTCATAAACCGCTTTTGCCACCTGCACCGGATCGACCCGCTCCACGTGCGGCGCGTGTCCTTTGGCGAAATTCAGGAAGTCTTTCACGTAGGCGCTGATGCGGTCGACATTTTCCTCCAGCATGTCCCAGCCTTGCCCTGTGAGGTCCTTGTCATCGGTTTCCATGGCGGTCTTCAGCACGTAGACGCCGCCCTCGAGGCCCTGGAGCACGTTTTTTATGCCATGCGCCAGGCCGGCCACTGTCTCTCCGACCGCCGCGAGCCGCTCGGCCTCGAGCACTTCCCGTTCCAGTTGCTTTACCTCGGTGATGTCCAGGGCCATTTCGATCACGTGCGAAGGCTCACGACCTTCCCGCGAGAGAGGAGCAGTGGTCACGTGATAATAAACCGGCTGGCCGGTTTTATCCAAACCCGTTTTGCTGGCGACGTGCGTCTGACCGTCGGTGAATGTTTGCATGGCGGGGCAATCCTCGCACGGCTCGGATCGGTGCTGATAGATATCATAGCATTTTCTCCCGATGGATTCGCCGAAGGTCTTGCGGAACAGCTCGTTGTTGCGGGAGATTGTCATGTCGTTGTCGATGACGGCCACATAACAGGGGACGCGGTCAAAGATGATGTCGTGCTCTCTCTGGAGCAGGCGCGTCTCGGTGATATCGGAGGACATCTCGATCACGTACAGGATGTCGCCCGCGCTGTTCTTGATCGGCTCAAAATATACGACATAGTAGGAATATTTGCCGTTGCGGTTCAGGCGCCGCTCTTCGCTCACGCGCCCCTTGCCGTCGGCGAACGTCAAGTCCGCCTTGCAGGAGAGGCACGGAGTCTTGCGTCCCCTGAAAACCTCATAGCAGAACTTGCCGTTCCACTCACCGAACTCGGCGGAGAAGTTTTGGTTGGCATCGATGATGTGATACTTTCGATTAATTATCGCGACGTTGCTCGGGACCCGATCAAAAAGCTCGGCGTGAAGCCACTGCGTAAAATCTCTTTCAACCATAAAATCACGTTTCCCATGAATCTCAAGCAGGCTTCAGAGCCTGCTAATGATTGTGTCTCTTGGAACGCTGCAGATGGGAGCCACCTGTTTCGGATCGAAGCCCATGCAGAGCGCCAGTATCTGGTTGTAATCAAAAACGGGAAGATTGTATTTACCGTTGCCTTCATTCAACTCTTTTTGAACATTATCGAGGAACATGAGGCAGGTAATGCAGGAGACGACAATAAAATCCGCCTGCGTCTCTTTTTTAATGGCGTCGAATTTGCTTTGCGCAAAAGCGCGCGCTTCAGCGGAAGAAGTTCCATGGAAGCCGCCAGCGCCGCCGCAGCATTGGTACTCGCGGCTGAAGGCGTCGACTTTCGCTCCCAGCGCCTCGACGAGGTCACGCATGATATGGGGCCGCGCCGGCGGGCTGTCAAAACCCACGTGTTCGCTGGGAAACAGAGTGTGGCAGGGGTATTGCACGACGGCGTGCAATCCTTCGAGTTTCTTGTCGATGCTGGCGGCGATCTTCTCCAGGCCTACGTCGTTGTAGAGAACGTCGCTGATATGGCGCACCTTCGTTTTGCCCTCGACCGTCCTCCCCACCGGCTGCAGCAGTTCGTTCACGCGCGCCCTTTTCTTTTCATCATGGAGGATGTGTTCCCTCCCCATCCGCAATGAGCTGTAGCACGAGCCGCATTCGACCAGCAGATCGAGCCCCTTCTGCTCGGCGAGCGAGAGATTCCAACCGCTGACCGCCAGGTGGGAGTCTTCATCGGCTGAGGGAAACGTGCCGAAAGCCGGGCAGCAGACGTAGCCCTCGAGGTCTATCAGATCGACTCCGAGCTTCGGCATGGTGAGCCGGATTGCGCGCTCGACGTCCGGCCTGATTGCGGGGGTATTACATCCGAGAAAGAGTCCGAATTCCATTTCACACCCCTTCGAACATATAGGCGTTATCGCTGATCACCTTGGTTTGCATGAGCATTTGCCGGAACTTTTCCAGCAGTTCCGGATATTCGGTGATTACCGGCAGTTTTTCGGGCAAACCGAGTGATTTTCTCTGTTCAGTGTTTCGTTCCACCGCCTGCGTGTAGCCCCGGCTGTAAATCTCGACGATCGACGGCGGGATGCGCGTCTCGTCGTTGCGGCTTTGCCACCGGCGCACCGCGAGGCACAGCTCAAACGGTTTCACATCCATGGGACAGAACTCCTCGCACCGCGAACAGGTGACACAGGTCCACGGCGTGTCCTGCTCGAGCAATTCGTCTTCCAGCCCGAGGATTACCATGCGAACAAGGCTCCTGATCAGAAGCGGCGGGTTCGCATTGGATGCGGGACAGCCGGAGATGCAGGTGCTGCAATTGAAGCAATAGCGCAGGTCTTCGCTGTCGAAGACGTCCCGCCACAGGTCCTTATTCGCTGTCGCAAGATCAGTCACGTTGTTACCTCCTTGCCGGCCCGCCGCCGCGAATGGCCGGTGCTTCTCAGCTTCGCGTCGATTATCGCCAGCGTCTGTTTCTCGCTCCAGCCCTGCACTTCCGCGGCTTTGTTCGGGCAAGCGACCGCGCACAGGCCGCAGGCCTGGCATGCTGCCGAGTCGACGACGATGCAGTTCTGTTCAGGATCAAACGCGCGCGCATTGTACGGGCAGATTTCCACGCATATTTGGCAGCGGGCGCAGATGGCGTCGTGCACTTTGGATACGGCTCGTGCCGTTTGAATCGTGCGTCGGGAGATATGGGCGTAGGCTTTCTGCGCCGCGGCCTCAGCCTGCATGAGCGATTCGTTCAGTGGCAGCGGGCTGTGCGCCGTGCCCGCGAGAAAGACGCCCAGCTTCTTGAATTCGACCGGCCGCCATTTCGAATCGGCCTCCTGAAAGAAGCCTTCCGACGTGAGCGGCAAGCCGAAGCTTTGGGCAAGCTGTTCGTTGGATGAAGGGGGCTGTATGCCGGTGGCGAGCGCCAGCAGATCGGCGGTCACCTCGAGCGGCATCTGGAGGACCGGATCGGTGAATTTCACGAGCGGCTTGTCGTCAACGATCTCCACCTGCGGCTTCTGATCGAGTTCATAATTGATGAACATGATCCCTTCGCCTCGCGCCCTGGTATAGTATTTCTCGAGGAAGCCGTAGGTCATCATGTCCCGATTGAGGATGTAGATGCGGGCCGCAGGATTCTTCTCAAGGATCTTGAATGCGTTCTTCAATGCGGCCGCGCAGCAGATGCGGCTGCAGTACTCGCGCGCGCCTTTCTCCCGCGAGCCGACGCATTGAATCATCACCACGTTCTCCAGAGTTGCCGCATCGAGTTCCCCGGCTGTCAGTCGCTCCTCCAGTTCAACCTGGGTCACAACGCGCTCGCTCTGGCCGTAGGCGTATTCAGTGGTTTTGGCTTCATGACCGCCGGTGGCTATGATCACCGCGCCGTGCTCGAGTTTTTGGTTGCTGTCGCTGCTGCGGATTTCGGTAGTGAAGCGTCCGAGCGCACCCTTGGAGCCAATAATCTCGCTGTTCAAATGGACTGTCAGGTTCCGCTGCTCCTCGATTTTCCGGTTCAGTTCGGAGACCAGGCCGGCGGGGTCTAATCCGTCAATCGTGTAATGCAATCCATTGGCCGCATGCCCGCCGAGCCGGTCGGATTTTTCCACCAGGTGTGTTTTGATCCCTCGATCGGCAAGGGAGAGGGCGGCTCGCATACCTGCGACGCCGCCGCCGACCACGAGCGCCGTCTGATGGATGGGCAGAGCATGAGAGTGAAGCGCCTGCGCCAGCTTAAGTTTTTCGAGCAGCGCGCTCATTTCCTCTAAAGCCAACTGCACCCAATCGGTCCCGTTTGTCTCCGGCAGGCCATGTCTCGCCGCGCTCAACAGATCAAATATCTCCACCAGGGCCGGATTGAAACCTGCGGTTTGAGCCAGCTTCCTGAACCGCTGCCGGTACACGTACGGGAGGCAGGCTCCGATGATGAGCCGGTTGCATTTTGTCTGCTCGAGGATTTCCTTAAGCTCCTGCTCTCCCTCTTCCCGGCACAGCGCCTCCACGAGATGAGCTTCACCCACTCCGGGATATTTCTTGATGGTCGAGATCAGCGGCTCGAGGTCGAGCCCTTCGGGCGCCTTGACTCCTTTACAACTGCACAGAACGACCGATACAAGCGGAGCCTGTTTGTCCACCGGCCGTTCCGGAGCCGGCTCGTCTTCCAGCCTTTTGATCCCGGAGGCAAGAAGCATTTTCGATGTTTCACCTGCCGCTGCGATCCCGCTGGTGATGGCCTCGCTGATGTCGGTGAGCCCCATCAGCGAGCCGCAGATAAAGATTCCCGGCTTCACCAGCTTCACTTTCTCGAAGTCGAGCAGGGGGAGCAGTCCCGAGGGCGCGCGATCCAAGCCGAGCAATTCGGCGAGCCTGCGATGGTCTTCGAAAGGCGCCTGACCGGTCGAAAGCACCACCATGTCATAGGAGTCTTCGACAAATTCTCCGGTTTTCTGATCGAGGTATCGGACCAGCAGCGAGCCGTCGGCCTCCCGCAACACGCTCTGAACGCGGCAGCGAACAAGGCGCACGCCGTATTCGCGTTCGGCCCGCTCGCGGTACTGATAAAACTCCTTCCCGAAGGTGCGCATATCCATGTAAAAGATGGTTGTCTCGGTGTCCGGCCCTCCCTTTTCATGGGCGAGCACCGCCTCTTTGAGCGCGAACATGCAGCAAATGGACGAGCAATAATCTCGGCCCTTCCTGCGGTTGCGGGAGCCGACGCATTGAATCCAGGCAATGCGTTTGGCGGGCTTGCCATCCGACGGGCGGCGGATCGTCCCGTCGTAGAGGCCCGATCCGCTCAAGATGCGCTCGAAGGCCAACGAGCTGACGACGTCGGGCGAGACCGCATATGCTTTCGCGTCATCATCTGTGGCGGGATCATAGAGAGTCGCGCCGGCCGCGAGTATTATTGCATTCACCTCGACCAGGCTCGCTTCGTCCTGCGCCTCCAGGTCGATCGCGTTCACCGGACACGCCTTCACGCACTCGCCGCACCTGGTGCAGGCTTGCATATCTATGAGCAGCATTTGGGGGACATTATGAGGGACAGGCTTGTAGATGGCTTTGCGCCGGGTAAGGCCCTGATTGAATTCGTCGGGCGCTTCCACCGGGCACACGTCGATGCACTTGCCGAGTCCGTTGCAGATATCGGTATTGACATGCCGCGCCCGTCTGAGCAGCTCCACTGTGTAGGCGCCTGCGTCTCCTTTAACGGATGTGATCTCGGTGAACGGAAGAATCTCGATGTTGTCATGGAACAGGCTTTTGCGCATGCAGTGCTGCGACGCGTGTTCGCGTCCGACCAGCGGCAGCATCCTGCACATTCCGCAGTGGTCGGTTGGGAACTGATGGTCGAGCTTTTGCAGGATGCCGCCGACAGAAGGCGAATTGTCGGTAAGGATAACTTTATAACCCGTCTCGGCCAATTCGAGGGCGGATTTGATTCCGGCGATGCCGGCGCCCACGACGAGCACTGTTCCGACAGCGTTTTCCTCAGTCATTGGTTTCTCCTACTTAACTTGTCCGGTTACTTCCGTAAGCTCTTCCGCATAGAACACCGCCAGCGGCTGAGGCTCATCGAGCGATCTGCCCGGATGGTAGTCGAATCTGGCCTGAGTCCTGTTGGCGACCGACCTGAAAAGCTCGGTCACATGGATATCATTCGGGCACGCGCTCGAGCACTGGCCGCAGCCCACGCACAGCGCGCTCATGTGAGTCATGCGAGTCAGGTGGAACAGCACTGTCTCGGTTGGCATCTTCATGAAGCCGCGCTTATCGCCCCATGAGAGGTATTGGTCGCCGGGGTGGCGGAAGGTATCGGTGACGAAGACGCATTCTTTGCAATAACAGACGGGGCAGGCCGCGCGGCAGTTATAGCAATTTATGCAACCAGCCAGATGATCCCGCAGCTTCTCCATGCTCCCGACGTGCTCATACATATCGGAGAACACCTTGTCTCGTTGCGCGGTTCTCGTTTTCTTGATCTGTTGCACCGCCGCGTCGCGGCCGGCCGGGCCTGCTTCCGCTTCGAGTCCCATCGCCTTGCGTGCATTCAGCCCTTTCTCCGTGGCCCACTCGACAAAGACCTCGCCCGGAGAGGCGCCAATGACGCAGAGGCGGACATCCGCATTGTCTGCCGCCGGATATTCGCAGATCCGGCAGGCGACGGCAACGTCGAACCCGTCGGCGCTTTTGGTTCCTTTGTCTCCGCAAGCGGCTTTGAGGAAGTCCTCGGTCGTGGCGCCGCCTTGTTCGTATTTCAAGTAATCGGCATTTTCGTATCTGCCGAGACAGTCAATTCCGATCAAAAGGAGGTCGTCGACGTTCGCCTGCTTGAGTTTGACCAGTTCGAGGAGCGCCCGTATCTCGCACGACCGCATCACCACCGCCACCGGCCTCCCGGAGGGGACGTTCGTGAGCCGGGTCACGAGTCTTGCCGAATTCGTCGGCGCTACAGGCGCGAAGGGGTCAACGGCATCGAGCGCTTCCGGGGCGGTAATCAGCGTCTGCATGACTCCCTTTGGATTCTGGTGGGCCGGCACGAGGACGGCGTCCACGACATTCTTCTCGAGCATGGTCCTGAAAAAAGAGGCCAGCGATTTGTTTATCGAACCATCTTGAGCAACCAGTTTGCTGTATTCCGTCATCTCAATTCTCCTCAGCGAATCCTCACGCGATTGTTTGATTGACACTGAGCGGGCTCGGCCCCATTTGTCGGAGCTTTTCAGTCATCTGTTTGGAGAACTCCTGGAACATGACGCCGTCGCTGGCGGCAACCCAGCGCAGCCAGAACCTGTCCTCCTCGATTCCGAACTGCTTCAGAATTTCCGTAAGCAACGCCACTCGCCGGCGCGCCTTCAGGTTGCCGTTGATATAATGGCAGTCGCCGGGCCAGCATCCTCCGATGAAAACGCCGTCCGCCCCCTCCATGAAGGCTTTGAGAACATAGAGCGGATCGACCATGCCGCTGCACATCATGCGGATTATCTTGACGTTCTCGGGATAACTGAGGCGCGACGTGCCGGCGAGGTCCGCAGCGGTGAACGTGCACCAGTTGCAGAGGAAAGCAACAATTGTGGGTTCGAACTCCTTACTCATCGCGTGTCTCCTTGGCTCCTACGAGGATTCCCTCGATTTCACCGAAAATCTGTTTTTGGGTGAAATGGCGTATGTCGGCGGCGCCGCTCGGGCAGTAGGCGGCGCAGCTCCCGCATCCTTTACAAACAGCCTCATTCACCACGCTAACCTTTTTGAATTCGTCGAATTCGATCGCAGAGTACGGGCACAACCCGATGCAGACTTGACAGCCGATGCAGATGTCTTCGTCGATATGGCTTATCATCGGCGGGACGATCACTTTCCCCAGGGTGGAAAGCGCCTGCGCTTCGCTGGCGGCCGCTTTTGCCTGCGCGACTGAATCAGTTATGTCCTTCGGACCCTGGCAAGCGCCGGCGAGGAAGACGCCGGAGGTTGGGGTCGAGACCGGCTCGAGCTTCGGATGTTCTTCCATGAAGAAGCCGTCGGCGCTGAGTGATAGGCCGAAGATTCTGGCCACCTCCAGGGCGTCCGGCCGCGGTTCCATGGCCGTGCACAGAACCACCATCTCGACCGGCACCCTCAGCATTTTGCCGATCAGCGAGTCTTCCGCCCGTACGATGAGCATTCCTTCTTCGCTCGGGTCCTCCGCCTTATCGGTCACCTCGACGGCCTTGCCCCGGACCATCCTCACGCCCTCATCCTGGATGCGGCGGTAAAACTCCTCCTGTCCTTTTCCGAAGCACCGCATATCGATGTAGAAATTGAACACCTGCGTGTCATGGCCGCACTTGTCCTTAACCAGGTGCGCCATTTTCAGCGCGTACATACAGCAGGTTCGCGAGCAATAGTCGTGATAGTTTTTGTCGCGGCTGCCGACGCAGTGCAGGAATGCGACGCTCTTGGGGGGCCGGGTGTGGTTCCACCTGTCGTTCGGGTCCCGGAGAAGGATTTTGCCGGAGGTGGGACCCGTGGCGTTGGAGAGGCGCTCGAATTCCAAGCTTGTCAGAACATTGCGGTATTTGCCGTAGCCGTACTCCTGCATCGGCGTCGGGTCCATGATGTCGAAGCCGGTGGCCAGGATAATTGAGCCCACGTCGAGCGTGACGATTTCGTCCTTGGCATCGTGGTCGATTGCCTTCGCCTCGCAAGCGGGCACGCACTGCTTGCACTCGCAGCACACGCCGCACGAGAGACAGCGGGCGGCTTCGGCTCTGGCTTGCTCCTCGGTGAAGCCCGTCTCGACTTCGACGAAGCCGTTCACTCTGTCAGCGGGCGCGAGTTCGGGCATTTTCGCACGAGCGGCCTTCTGGACGTCTTCAGGGATGGGGGCCCAGTTCTCGCCCTTTGGACGCTCGGGCCTGTCGAGAACAAGGTCTTCGCTCTTCAAGTAGCGCTCGATGGAAATGGCGGCCTCCTTGCCGGTCGCCACCGCCTGCACCACAAGCGAGGGCCCGGAATACATTTCGCCGCCCGCAAAAACGCCGGGCTTGCTGGTCTGCAAGGTGACCGGATCGGCGGCAATAAGGCCTCTTCGGGTAAGCTGGACATCCTTCGAGCCGTTGAGGCAGGACAGATCAGGTCTCTGGCCGATTGCAACCAGAACCGTATTGCAGTTTTCGGTTATGGTTTCAGAATCATCGTACTGCGGACTGAATCTCTTGTTTTCGTCAAATACCGCGGTACATCGCTTGAACTCGATGCCCTTGACTTTCGCGTCGTTCGTCAATATCCGTTTGACGCCCCATGCATTATGAATCTCGATTCCTTCGGCCTCGGCGGCTTCGATCTCCTCGACCCACGCGGGCATTTCGTGTCGCTTCTCAAGGCAATAGACGTGCACTTCCGAGGCGCCCTTGCGCCGAGCGACGCGGGCCACGTCCATGGCGACCGCGCCGCCGCCGATAACGACGGCCTTCTTGCCCACCTCTCCATTCGCGCAGAAATTCACGTCGCGCAGGAACGAGATTCCTTTCAGCACGCCTGCGGCGTCTTCGCCCTCGACACCGAGTTTGAATTCGTTGTGGGCGCCGGTCGACAAGAACACTGCCTTGAAGCCATTGGCGAGGAGGCTCTCGATTGTTGTTTCTCCGCCGATGGGAGCGTTGGTCTTGATCTCGACTCCCAGGCGGCGGATATAATTCACTTCGCGATTGAGCACCTCGGGCGGCAGGCGGTAATCGGGGATGCCGGCCCGCAGCATGCCGCCGACCTCCGGCAAGGCCTCGAAGACGGTCGGATGATATCCTTTTCGGGCGAGGAAATACGCGCAGGCAAGGCCTGCCGGGCCCGATCCCACGATCGCCACCTTTTCCTCAGGCGGCTTCATATCGATTTCGGGCAGTTCGAGCGTTTCCCAATCCGCCTGGTCGGCGGCGAAGCGCTTCAGGTTCCGGATTGAAACCGGCTCATCGACTTCGCCTCTCCTGCACTCTTTTTCGCATGGGGCCGGACAGACTCTGCCGAGCACGCCCGGGAGCGGGAGGTTTTCCATGATTATCTTGAGGGCTTCCTTGTATTTGCCCTCTCGGATCATCGTGACGTAGCCTTGCACATTGGTGCCGGCGGGACACGTCTGGACGCAGGGGCCCCTGTCCTTTTTATCGATGGCGAACGTGATGGGGACCGCTTGCGGGAACGGCCGGTACACGGCGTTGCGCTGCTTCGTGTTCACATCCCATTCATTCGGCACGATGATGGGACAATACTTGGTGCATTCGGCGCAGCCTGTGCACTTGTCAGCTTTCACGTAGCGGGCGTGCTTTCTCACTTTGACCTTGAAGTTGCCGACGAAACCGCTGATCTCTTCGACCTCGCTCAGGGAGAGAATTTCGATGTTCGGATTCTGGCCGACGGCGACCATCTTGGGCGTACCGATGCAGGCGGCGCAGTCCATGGTCGGGAAGGTCTTGTCGTATTGGAGCATGTGGCCGCCGATAGTGGCCTGCCGCTCGACGAGATACACCTTGTAACCTGCCTTTGCGACGTCAAGCGACGCTTGCATTCCGGTGATTCCGCCGCCGACCACGAGCGTGTTGGGATTGACGGGGAAGGTTTTGGGAAAGAGGTCGGATTGATATCGCACGCGCCTGATGCCGGCGCGAGCGAGCAGTTTTGCTTTCTCGGTGGCCTGGTCTTCGTCGAGAGTGACCCAGGATACATGCTCCCGGACGCAGACATGATGAAATGCCCGGAAGGGGTTGAGGCCGGCTCGCGCGCATGCCGCCCTGAAGGTATGCTCGTGCATGCGGGGGGAGCAGGAAGCGACCACCACGCGCGTCAGGTCGAGCTCCCTGATGTCTTTCTCGATAATCTCCTGCCCGGGATCAGAGCACATGAACAGGTAATCGCGCGAGACGGCGACGCCGGGCAATGTTCCGATATACTCGGCTACTTCAGCGCATCTGACCTTGAATGCGATATTGATACCGCAATGACAGATATAGAAACCGATTCGTTCCTCTCTTAATGGAAATTCTCTGCTCATGATTTCCCCGCCGTTTTATTCGACCGATTCATAGAGTAACTCGCTCACATCGAGAATCTTCATCTCGCTCTCATCGATGCCTGAAGCCTTCAGGCCGTCCTCGAGCATGATCATGCAGAACGGGCACGCGGTGGCTATCACGTTTGCGCCGGCTTCCTTCGCCTCCCGTATGCGCAGCACGCTGAAACGTTTTTCGACTTCGATTTCAGACCAGATGCCGCCTCCGCCTCCGCCGCAGCACAGGCTCCTTTGCTTGCATCGGGGAAGTTCCACGTACTCCAGTGCGGGAATGCTGCGGAGAACGTCTCTCGGCTCATCATAAATGTTGTTGTGGCGGCCCAGGTAGCAGGGATCGTGATAGGCGACCTTCAATGGGACCGGTTTTGCAGGAACAAGCTTTTTCTCCTTGATGAGCTTCGCGAAGACTTGCGTGTAATGGACTGCATCGAACTCGCCTTTATACTCCTTGATGAACAGATTCAGGCAATGAGGAGACGTGGTGATGATCTTTCTGACTCCGCGAGCGGCAAAAAGCTCGGTATTGGCTTCCTGCAGCGCCGTATATGTTTCCAGAGCGCCGCATTTATGCGCCTGGTCGCCGCAGCAGCTTTCCTCGGTTCCGATAATGCCGACGGAGGCGCCTCCTTTTAGAAGCAGTTCGGCCGTCTCCTTCAGGACCTTCCTGTTTCGGGCGTCATACGCATGGGTGCAGCAGGCGAAAAGCAGATGTTCGGTCGCCTCGGAGAACTCGGGAATATTCAATTTTGCCGCCCAATCCGCGCGTTCCGAGCGGGGAGAGCTCCACGGATTCCCCTCATTGCGCAGGCTTGCGAGAGGCACGCGATAGGCCGGCGGCACGATTCCGCTCTCGAGCATGACGCTCCGCGTCGATCTGATGACATCGATGATATCGATTCCACGGGGGCACCGGGTGACGCACGTGGCGCAGGTGACGCAATTCCACAGGCTGTCCTGTTCATATCCTTCGATGCCCAGGCTGACCAGCCGGATCAAGAGCCTCGGGCTGAATTCGTCCACCAGATTCCAGGGACATACTCCCGTGCACGTGCCGCACTGCATGCATACCTTCAGAGTCTTGCCGCCGACCTCCATGATGGCGTCGGTTATTTCAAGCATCGGGGAAACAGAAGCCATATGAAGAACCTCCTGTTCTCAAGCTCCATTTGCGGGGCGGCTCAATGCTCGCTCGCCGTTTCCTCATGGCGTCGGATGCCACCACCGTCTTTTAGTTGGGCAAAAACTATGCCACCGTCAAATGCTCCGCACGGCCGCGGCAGGTCATGCCGCGGAATACATCGACACTGGCTGTCGCTCCGCTAAAGAAAATTTTTCGAAGGCGGCTTACGGGTTGCCGCAGTCTTACGGGCGGGCGGGCAGCGCGCGATCAAGAACTATTGCGGTGCAGCGCTGCATGCAGCACCCGATGTAACACCGGCGGCGTCCCCGAGCGCTCCGCTTTTTGCGGAGAAGATGCAGTGAACGTCGATAAAGGGGGCATGTTGCCGCTCCGTCCGCGACGGAAACAACGGCGCGGGGGTTTGGCACAGTTATTGCCCGAATTGTTTTTGGAAGGAATTCCGGCGGGCAAGAGAAGAGCGAGTGCGCCGGCAATTCATTCGGTTGGAGGACATGCGCTTCGCGCGCTGAGGGAATGAACAGGAACCAGATTGTGAGAGTTGCAATCCCCTTATTCGGCACGCGGGTATCTCCCCGGTGTATCTATTCGGACCAGATGTTGCTCGTCAGCATTAAAGACAATGAAGTGGTCTCGAGGAAAATCATAGATACAGGCGGCATGAGTGATGAAGAACGGCTCGCGCAACTGGTAAATCTGCGCATCGATCTCTTCATCTGCGGCGCAATAGAAGAGGATTTTATCGAGAGGGCGGATTCATTCGGGATAAGAGTCATTTACAACGTGGCGGCTGAAGTAGAGGATATCCTTTCCGCCCTTCTCAGCGGCCGTTTGGAGACAGGGTTCGGATTATCGAACCAGGCCGGCGCGCTTGCTTCGAGCGTGAGGGCGATCCTGCTCGACAGGGAGCCGGTAGAAGAATCCGCGCAGAAGAAGGACAGGATCGATTGTGTGGAATGTATCGATCGTCCGTGCATGGAGAACAAGAGTTGCACGAATGACACGAAGGACCTTTTCTTGGCGGACGAGTACTCTGACCTTCGGCATTCGATGGAAGTCACTGCGGATATATCCGCGGAGACAGACAGGAAGCTGTGTCGCATTGCCGAGTTTATTTATTACTGCCTCGGCATGGAATACAAACATATCGGGATCGCTTTCTGCGTGGAGATGTTTCAGGAAGTCGAGATACTCACGCGCCTGCTCCGGCGCTTTTTCAAGGTGAGCACTGTGTGCTGCAGAATCGGGGGGCAGACGCAGCATGATGCCATAACGGCCGTCGAAGGGATGTGCTGCAATCCGATCGGGCAGGCGCGCGTACTGAACAGCCTGAAGACGGATATCAACGCGGCGGTGGGACTGTGCGTGGGATGCGACTGCATTTTCGCGCGATACAGCGAGGCGCCCATGTCCACCCTGTTCGTAAAAGACAAGTCGCTCGCAAACAATCCGGTGAGCGCTCTGTACTCCAAGTACTACATAAACGATATTCTGAAAGAAGTGTGACATCCAAGAACTGGCGGGATTTCCGCCGTGCGCCCAATCGCAAACGAATCGGCATGAGATCAGCGAAAGGAAGGCTTCGAGGAGGAGCAACATGACAAAAGATCATCACTCGGCATCAACCGGTCTGAGCTGCCGGTCATACGAAAGGATAAACGAATGAAGAACGGCGATCAAGAAAAGAAGAAGATTCTGATTCTGGATGACGAGAAACACGTAGTGGTCTTCTTCGAGACGCTCTTGCGAAAGAACGGCTACCAACCGATTCCGACGTACAACGTGGAGGAGGCCTACGAAGCGGCTCGCCGCGAAAAGCCGGATCTTGTGATTCTCGACCTTCTGATGCCGAAGAGGACCGGCACGGATTTCGCGCGCAAGTTATCCAGAGACAAGGAGCTGAAGCATACGCCCATCATCGTGGTCAGCGGCCTTGCCGGGCGCGACCTCGCCGTCAGAAAACCGGCCGCGGTGTTTGATAAGCCCGTCGATCCGGATAAATTTCTCGCGGCGGTAGAGGAAGCGCTGGCATGTCCTCGTGAGGAGGCTTCCTAAACTTTATTCGTCCTGCGCTGACAGCGAAACACGCGCGCGATAGAGGCTTCCCCTATCGGTGGTCGCTCCACCCGAATCAACGGAAGAGACGTTTCCGATGGACAATCCTGCTCGTTTTATGATCATACGGCCGCCAATGCGGTGGAAAATATATCGAGCGCGTTGTTCCGCACCATCCAATCCATATCCTCTACATATCCGCACGGATACATTCCCGCAGTTCGTTGTGAGCGAGATCGCCCAATTCTTTTGCAAGAGTGCAATTGAGAAGAGACATTGTTTTGCGCGGCTGCAATCCCCATTCCTCGTGGCGTTGACAAAAGCTCAACAGGCAAGGATTTAAAGCACGTGTTGTCAATGCCTTGCGACTTGGCAAGCGGAGAGTCTTTTTCGTTGGCATTATTGATGCTCAGAACGAGAGTGAGTGGAGAACGATGTGCCGGACTGAGGCGTTATTCAATTTTGGATGGGAAGGTTAAGCTGATATAGGGACGCCTCGGCAACTTTTAAACAAGCATTTGGGTTACCCAAGTATGCGAGGAGGAACTGAGATGACTGGAACAGGTTCGGGACGCCGCGGAGGCGGCGGCGGGATGGGCGGCGGGATGGGAAGAGGCGGCGGTTTCCGGCTGGGACCCGGCGGCAATTGCGTGTGCCCCAACTGCGGCCATAAAGCGACTCACGAGCGGGGAGTGCCATGCTATCAGGTCAAATGTCCGAAGTGCGGCTCGGTTATGGCGAGGGAGCAGTAAGCGAGGGGGCAGGGTTGGCGAAGCCAACCGGCTGGTGAGGGCGCCGCTTGTGCTCAGGCGGCCATTTCATAGTCGGTGGTCACCCAACTACGGAGAGAGATGACGAAGCCAAACTGCAGGTACGTTTTTGGGCCGGTTCCCTCGAGGCGGTTGGGGCGCTCTCTGGGGCTTGATCTGGTTCCCTTCAAGACATGCAGCTTCGATTGCATATACTGTCAGCTAGGCCGGACAACTTGTCGAACCATTGCTCGTAAAGAATACGTTCCGCTTTCGGACATCTTGAGCCAGCTCTGGCGGAAGCTTGAAGGAGGCGAGCGGCCGGACTATATAACGCTTTCGGGTTCGGGAGAACCGACGCTTCACTCGGAAATCGGCAAGCTCATCAAAGCGATCAAGCACAAGAGCGCGATTCCTGTTGCCGTCCTCACGAACGGATCGCTCTTATGGGATGAGGCGGTGCGGGCGGACCTTCTGCCGGCCGACCTTGTGGTGCCCTCGCTCGATGCGGGCGACGAAGCTCTTTTCCAGAAGATCAATCGGCCCGCTCCCGAATTGAAATTCGATCAGGTCGTTGAAGGACTTTCTCTCTTCCGAAAGGAATATTCCGGACAACTATGGCTTGAAGTGTTTCTGGTCAATAACATCAACACGTCCGCACCCGCCCTTGATCGAATAAAAAAATGTGCGGAGCGAATTGTTGCGGACAAGCTCCAACTGAACACGGTGATCCGTCCGCCCGCGGAAGGCTGGGCCGAGAGGGTGCCCGACGCTGAAATGGCGCGTATCTGCGATTTTTTTGAGAATGCTGAGGTAATAACGCCATATGGCCGGCATCCGGCCGAGCCGGAGCAGCAAAGGGTGACTGAGGAAGTGCTTGCTCTGTTGCGACGCCGTCCATGCACGCTCGAAGACATCTCGAAAGGGCTCGGAATTCACCGAAATGAAGCAGTGAAACATCTGCAGAAACTCCTCGAAGAAAATCTCCTGCACCAAGTCCTTCGGGATGGAGTTCTTTATTACCAGGTCAAATCGAGCGTAACGCACGAATAGCAGTTCAGCGCCCGAAAACTCTCATTGCGCATTGGTATTCCAGAAGGAGCGAATACTCGAATACCTGGTTCATCATCCATTTCACGTACAGGTTGACCGCTTTCTTGGTGTTACGGATGGCCATGGTATCGCCGGAAGCGAGCCGTTGCGCCATCTCCATGACGGTCTCATTCAGTTTCTCGTGCGGAACCACATGATTGACGAGCCCGATCCGCAGGGCTTCCTGAGCGTCGATCACCTCGCCGGTCATCAGCAGCTCCTTCGCTTTGTTCACGCCGACCAGAATCGGCCAGATGACGGCGCCTCCGTCACCGGCTGCCAGCCCGACTTTCACGTGCGTGTCGCCGATGCGGGCGCGATCAGACGCTATGACGATATCGCCGAACACGGCAAGCGTGGCGCCGAGGCCGGCCGCCGGGCCGTTCACGCCGGTGATGATCGGCTTGTCGATCTCGAGGATATTCAGAATGATTTCCTTTCCTTCAACGAATATCCGGTCGGCGGTTTCCTTGTCGGGGATCGGATGCTTCAGATCGGCTCCTGCGCAAAAGCCCCTGCCCGCGCCGGTCAGCGTCACCACGTCAGCCTCATCGTCCTTTCGAATGTCGCTGAAAATAGCGGCAAGCTCCGCATGCATGGCGGGCGTAACGGCGTTAAGACTTTCGGGTCGATTCAGGGTCAACGACAAAATCCGGCCTTTGCGCTCGACGGCAATATCCTTGTAATGGCTGTAGTCCATGTAGCCGCTCCTTTCCTCTCTGTCTGATGCGCCTCGTTAATCCGCCGAAGTGTGACTGCGAGACTGTCCGACGGTTGGACGGCTGTTCTTGCTTTGGGGACAGGCGCCATCCTGCGAATTCAAAAAGGCATCACTTCCCGGAGCCGGTCCCTTCGCACTTCCGTATGTGGTGTCAGTCCCCACTGCATTGGGCAGTTCTCATCGCGACCGTTGGACAAATTCACTGTCACTATAAAGTCGGCGGAGGCGACAAGTCAAGAATCGCAGGTGCCCGGATCGCTCTGGCTGAGCGGGTTGACAGAAGCGGTCGGTTAAACTACCATAACTAGAGAGATCCTCCAAAGGCCGCTGCATCTTTGATCGGAGGGAGAAGTAATGGGGACGGTTGGAAAGCGATTGAAGCGGAACATTGCGCGGAACCAGTTGCTCGACCGGGAGCTTGATTATCTTCCTGCCACAATCGACCGTGACGAGGTGCGTGAGATGGCCCGCCGCTACGGTCCATTGCGGAGGCGCTCGTTGGCCGGCAGGCTGTTTTCGGGAGCGAGCGGATTCGTCCTGCGCTATGGAGCGCCCTTCATAGGCTTGATAGCCGGCGCTGAATATCAGGCCGCAAAGGCGTTATATCCGCTGATCGGCGAAGAGCAGCGGTTGGGCGATTCCCTCAGGATCGTGCTCGGCGAGGACCTGTCGAAGCGAGTCGATGATGCGAATACCGCCTTCAAGGTGACGGGCGCGCTCGTGGGCGCGACGCCGGACATCATGTGGGGAGCGCTCTATGGCGCGTTTCTGGGAATCGTCGCTTACTACGTGTTGCGGTGGACTGTTCTTCTCGGCTCAAACGTGCGCCGCCGGCGGAAGCTGAACAAAAAGATTTCGGAATTGATGGGATGAATCGATGTCTGCGCTGGTGCTAAAAAGTCTGACCAAAGTGTTCGATAATAAAGTTGTCGCCCTCGACAGAGTCTGTCTTGAAGTCGATGAGGGCGAACTGTTGGTCATTCTTGGGCCGTCGGGCAGCGGAAAATCCACGATATTGCGCCTGATCGCCGGCCTCGACAAACCGAGTTCAGGCGAAATCTTTATCGGCGGAAAACCGGCAACGCACACGCCGCCGCGCGAGCGCGACATCGCGATGGTGTTCCAGGACTACGCGCTGTACCCGCACTTCAACGTTGCGCAAAATCTCGGGTTCGGCCTGAAAATGCGCCGCGTTCCCAAGAGCGAGATTCAGGCCCGTGTTCTGGAGACCGCGCGGATGCTGGGGATCGATGGGCTGCTCGAACGCAAACCAAAAGAATTATCGGGCGGCCAGCGCCAGCGGGTGGCGCTCGGACGGGCGCTGGTGCGAAAGCCGAAGGTGTTTCTTTTCGATGAGCCGCTGAGCAATCTCGATCCGGCCCTGCGGGTGCAGCTGCGCCAGGAGATCAAGCAGATTCATGACGCGCTCGGAGCGACAGTCGTTTATGTTACGCACGACCAGCACGAGGCCATGCTCATCGGGCGGCGCGTCGCAATTTTGCGAGCGGGCGTGCTGGAACAAGTGGGGACGCCGTCCGATTTGTACTGCCGCCCCGGGAACCTGTTTGTTGCCGGCTTTCTGGGAACCCCGCCGATCAATTTCGTCGAGTGCCGCGCCGAAATGAAGAACGGCCGCACCGAGCTTGTCTGCGGAAATGACGAAGGAAAGAAGTTCCAATTGGACGTTTCGCCGGTGCCGCCTCGCATCAGTCTTGCCTTCCGGCCGGAAGATGTTTTGCTTGGCAACGCCGGAGAAAATGCTTCGTTGTCAGGGACGGCGCTGGTGCATTTGATAGAACCAATGGCCGGCGAGACAGTCATTCACCTCGAAGATGGGAGCATTAGCTTTTGCGCGAGGTCGCTCGGGTTCCTGGATTTGGCGCCGGGCAGTCGCGTTGCCTATTCGATTCCACAAGATAAGCTGCTCCTGTTCGAGGAAGGCACGGGTAAAAGGATCGGCAGTCAAAACATATCTTAGATTTCATTCCGCCATCTGGAGATAGCACTCTCCCGCACGCCCCTTCATACCCGTACTTTTCAGGAAGATCTTGATCCAATTCCGCAATAGCTGTAGAACAATCAATCAGGCCGTGTTGCTTCGACGGAGACGGGCCGGAGAAAGAGCGTTTCTTCCCGTAAACGGCGGAACGGTATCGGGAAGAGCGCAAGGAGGGTTGGAATAAGGAGGAGGGTGAGCAGGAGGCACGCCACCATGGTGAAGCACATCAGGATGCCCAGGTTGCGCACCGGCCCAAAGCCGGAAAAGATGAACGTCATGAACCCGAGGATATTAGAAGCAGCGTCAAAGACGATGGCGCGTCCGCTTTTGATAACGGTAACCCCGACCGCGTCATTCAGTGTTTGAGCTGTGCGCGCCTCGCTTCGCAGGCGAGAAATGAAATGGATGGCGAAATCAACTCCGACACCAACCGAGATGCCGGTTAAAACCGCGGTGGCCGTATCGAGCCTGATTCCAAGATGCCCCATCAGCCCAAAAGTTGCGAGAGTCGCCAGCGTGAGCGGCATGATTCCGACAAGTCCAAATCGGACCGAACGGAAGGCGACTGCGCAGATGATCCAGATGAGCACGGTATTCATGATGATATTCATGATCTTGCCGCGGATGATGTAATCGTTCATCGCCATCCAGATCAGGCTGCGTCCGCCGAAAGAGACCGTTACATCTTCGCCGAAGTGCGTGCTGCAATATTCGGCAAGCCGATCAAAGATGGCTTCGAGCTGCATGCTGTCGATGGCGGTCGTGGCAATTGCGACTTTGCAGCGCTGAATATCGTAGTCCACCAGGTTCTCGAATTGCACGGGGTCCTGTGTCATCGAGTGGAGCAGCAACAACTGCGCCACCATTTCTCTGCTTTCAGGAACCTTGTCGTGAGCAGGATCATCCTCGTTGAGGATGCGGTTCATCTTTTTCACGATATTGACGATCGAGGTCGAATGTTTGACCTTCGACAGGCTCTCGGCGAACGCCTGAAAATCGTCAATCCGCCGCAGAACGTCGGGCGACTTCAGCCCGTCGACTTCGGTAGTCGAAAACATCACGTTGATCGAGTACGGCCCGTTGAACTCGTTGATGAAGAGGGAGACGACGGTGCGCGCCGGGTGATTCTCCGGGAAAATCTCCTCGGGAGCGTATCCGATCTTGATGCGAGATACGCCCAGGCCGGATACTATCAAAAGCGCCAACCCCGCGATCGCCACCCGGTATCGATGGTTCACCCCGACGTGCCCGATCCACGCCAGAAATCTATCGAGAACATCCATGTTCTTAATGGATCGAGGTGGAACGGACTTCTTCTGCAAGATAATAATCGACGGCAGCACCATGAGGGCGAGGAGCGCGCAAAACCCCACGCCGATCGCCACCGTGACCCCAAACTCGCGTATGGTGAGAATCTTGAAAACGATCAAGGTGAGGAAGCCGACCATTGAGGTTACGGCTGCAAGCAGGATCGGCGGACCCACCTTTCGAATCCCCTGCGCCATCGCTTCCGCCGCGTTTCCCTTCGATGACTGCTCGATGTAGCTGTAAATCACGTGGATCATGTAAGAACTGCCGATCGCTATCAGCATTGCAGGTATCGAAGAGCTGAGCACCGACATGGGGAAGCGGATGTAATGCATGAAGCCGATCGTCCACACGATGCTCATGGTCACCATCAGCACCGGTCCGATCGCCAGGCGGGGCGACCGGAAGAAAATCGAGATGCCGACCGCCATGAGCAGCAGCGCCGCAGGACCGAGGACGCGGGCATCGTGGAGGATTCCCAGATTCGCCTCTTCATTCATAACCTGGTGTCCGAAAGGATAAATCCGCTCGGGTCCGGCATACTCATCTGCGATTGCATGAAGCGACCGATACAACTGCCGCTGGTTATAGCCCGGCTGGAGCCTGATGATAAGGAGCGTCGCCTTTTCGTCCTTCGAAACGAGCCGGTCGTAGATATCGGGATCGTGTCGCACGTCCTGGCGCAGGCGCTCGATGTCATCGGACGATTCGGGCGGCGGCGACAGGTGTTTTCGCACGTCGAGCCCCCAATCGCGCCAGGTCACTTTCCGTGCGGTGGCCAGGCTGAGCGTTTGCTCGGCCAGCACATGATCGAGCGAATTCAATTCTTCTGTAATTGCGGCGATTTTTTCGAGCGTGTCGGCGTGATAAATGGAATCATCCCTCACCAGCGCCAGATAAGCCACCTCGTCCTTGCCGAATATGGAGCTATAGTGCTCGTTGGCGACGAGGACGGGATCGGTGGCCGGGAGATCTCCCTCGAAGAAAGGGCGCATTTTGAGGCGGGGTATTCCGACTGCGAGCACAAGAGTGACAAGAACGGAAAACATGAGGATATACCACGGGCGCTTGCTGACGAGGTTTGCAATCATATGTGCAGGTCGCATTCCGCCTATGGCGCCGTGAGAGCGGCGGTAATCGTTCGCTTGAAGTCATCCATAACGAACGGTTTCGTGATGTACGGACAGCCGGATTTCTCTAGGAAGGACTTGATTTCGGGCACGAAAATATCGCCGGTCATGAAGATGACGCGCCGCTGGAGCTCGCTCTTGTTCTCGATGAGCCACCGATACAATTCCACCCCGTTCAAGCCCGGCATTCTGCAATCCACAATCAGGAGGTCGAAATTCTCCTTCTTCAGGTTTTTCACCGCCTCCTGGCCATTGCACACCGAAATAACCTCATGTTCGGCCTTCAGAATATCGGTGATCGCCAGCATGCAATCGGGATCATCCTCCGCGACGAGAACGCGGGGCTTTGTCCTCTGAGGAGTATAGCGGATCGGTTCCTCCTTGACAGCGCTTTCTTCCATGACTCTCGTGATGGGAAGTCGAATGGTGAACGTGGTCCCCTTGCCCACTTTGCTTTTTACGGTGATCTCGCCCTTGTGGGCGCTAATCAATCCGTGCGAGACGCTGAGGCCGAGGCCGGTGCCTCCGCTGCCTTTCGTTGAGAAGAAGGGGTCGAAGATTTTCAGCATGTGTTCCTCGGAAATCCCGCAGCCGGTATCGGTGAACGTGAAGAAGATGTTGTCGCCTTTTCGCGTGGAGCGAATGTTCAGTTCGCCTCCGTTCGGCTCCATCGCCTGAAACGCATTATTGATGATGTTGAGGAACACCTGGGCGATCTGCTTTTCATCCGCCATGGTAAGCGGAATCCTTTCCTCGAGCTCGACTTTGACGCGCACGCGGCCGGCCTTGATCTTGTAATCGAGCAAAGAAAGGGTTTCCCGCATGGTCGCGTTCAGGTCCACCGGGTTTCTGGTGGCGCTTGAGGGACGCGAGAAATTCAGCAGCGAACTGACGACCGAGGCCGCGGCCGAGGCCGAACGCTCAATGGTATCGACGTAGCGCAGGATGCCGTCGGGGAATTTCTGCTCTTTCAGCAGTTGCGCGTACGCGAGGACGGGCAGCAGCTTATTGTTGAGTTCGTGGGCGACCCCTGCGACCAACTCGCCGAGAGACGCCAGTTTTTCCGACCGCACCAGCTGCTCATGTGTCTCCCGCAGTTTCCGGTTGGCTTCCTCGAGCTCCGCCGTCCGCTCGCGCACCTTGCCCTCGAGCTCCTTGTAAAACCGCTCCTTCTCGTTTTCCATCTGCTGCCTGAGCGATGAGCACTCAAGGACGAGGTGATGATTTTCGATTCCGCGCTCGGCGATCAACTTGATCTCATCGACGTCGAAGGGCTTGGTTACGTATTCGAATGCGCCGTGCTTCATCGCCTCGACGGCGTTCTTTACGGTACGCGTCGCCGTAACGATGACTACCTCCGGCGGCTGCGGCCGCGTTTTGATGATCTTGAGCGCCTCGAGCCCCGACATCCCCGGCATCAGGATATCGAGAAACACGAGATCCACTTCATTGAAATTCAAGTATTCGAGTCCCGCTTCGGCGGAATCCTTCAGGATAACCTCGAAGTTGTCCTTCAAGATGATGCGCAACGCTTCGCGCACGCTTAATTCGTCATCGACCACAAGAATTTTATGCATCTTATGCTCCATGTGGTAAAACTACCTTCACGGTCGTCCCTCGGTTCGGTTCGCTCAAGACGCTTATGTCGCCTTTATGACCCTGAATGATCTTCCGGGATATCGCCAGGCCGAGGCCCATCCCTTTGACCTTCTTGGAATAGAACGGCTTGAACAGGTTGCCCATATCCTCCGGTGCGATTCCGGAGCCGGAGTCGGAAATACAAATTTCCGTGACGGTCGGCACCGAGGACCCATTTCCCTGGGCGCCGGCGGCGGAGGTCTCGCCGGTTCGAGTTGCAGCCGAGATGTTCAGGGTTCCGCCCGAAGGCATCGAATCCAGCGCATTCCGGAATACCTGGACAAAAGCCTCGCCGAGCAGATTCCTGTCGAACATTCCAATGCCGTTGGCCGTCTCGAAATTTTTGTTAATCACCACGTTTGGCTTGTCCGCATCCTGCAGGGCCTGGTTGAGGGCCTCTTCGATAAGGTTATTGATGTTGCCCTGTTCCGGACGAAGTTGCAGCGGCTGAGAGAATTTAAGGAGTTTCTCGACGACGGCATCGAGCTTATCTATCTCCTTGAGCGCAATTTGAGCAAATTCTGTTCGGAATTTTTCGTCCGCATAATTCTGTGGAAACAATTGGGTGAAGGTCCGGATGGCGACCAGCGGGTTCTTGATCTCCTGCGCCATGCACAGCGCGCAGCGTTGCCATGCTTCATCGACATCCATTCCGGCGTGGGACTTGACGGTGGACAGATCGGTGAAGAGCGCGACCGCACCGACGGGTTTCCCGGCGTCGTCGGTCAAGACCGAGGTGCTGATGCCGAGGAGCGCTTTGGTGGCCGGGTCGGTCACCTCATGCCTGCAAAACGATTTTCCTTCGCGCAACGTGCGATTGACGATATCGGCGAACATCGAGCCGATCCGCTGGACGTCATGTCCGGTGACATCCGCCGCCTTTACTTTCAGGATTTGCTCGGCCGCCTTATTCAGAAGAAGGAGCCTGCCGGCGGCATCGGTCGCGATGAGGCCGGAAGTAACGCCCTGCAGGATGTCTTTGTATCGTTCCTTCTGTACGAGGACAGCGCGATGATGCCGGGCATTTTCGATGATTGCGGCGATCTGCTGGGAAAGCAGGTACAGGAACTCGATCTCGACGTCCGAGAGGCGTTTTCCGGTTATCTTCCTGCCCAGCACGAGCACGCCGCTCATTTTTCCTTTTGCCGTCAGCGGCACGCACAGGCGGCCTTGGAGCAGGGCCATTTCTTTCCGCACTTCGAGCATCTCGCCCGGCTCGGCCTCCCGCGCCGGGTCGTCAAGATTGAGAATCTGGTCGTGCCGGTGGAGCCACTGCATCAGGCTTTTCCACGGCGCCTCGTACCCTTCGAGGCCGGTCACCTGGAGGCCCACCGCCGCCTTCATCACCATCCGCTGTTTTTCCTCGTTCCAGAGGAGCAGGACGGCCTTATTGAGCGAGAACATCTCGACGACCGCATCGAGCACGAGGGCATGCAGGCGCTCGGGCGCAAGCACGTCGGTGACGGCCCGCAGGAATCGTCGCAGCGAATCGAGCATCTCCTTTCGCTCGCTCGACGGTTCGACGGCGTCGAAGGGGAGCGGTTCGGTGGTGCGGACGGGTTGTTTTGCCGCCGCCAGCCGCGCCATCAGGCGCGATCTTTCGACCGCCCGCGAGATAACGGTCAGGAGGACCTCGCGGTCAAAGGGTTTGCTCACGATATCGTATGCGCCTTTGGCGCGCAGCTCGCTGGCCGCCTCGGATATGGTCTGGAGCGCCAGCACGATGCAGGTAATCTCGGGCGAAACCGAGCGCAGTTGGTCGAACGCCCAGGCGCAGTTCTCCGCCCCAAGGAACTCATCGAGAATGACCACATCAACCGGGTGATCGTTTACGATATTGATGAGCTGCGGGAGCGAGCGCGCCACCAGAACCATGTATCGTTCGCCGAGCAGCATCCGGAGAGATTCCTGAATGCTGTTTTCATTTGATGCAATGACGACTACATCCATATCATGCCCTCTCCTTCGCGAATATCTGTGTCACCGGCAGCGAGATGGTGAACTCGGTCCCCACATTCTCTTTGCTGTCTACGGTGATGCTGCCCGAGTGTTCCTTGATGATTCCGTGAACGACGGCCAGTCCCAGCCCCAGCCCTTTTTCTTTCGTCGTAAAGAACGGATCGAAAATCCTGCCGAGGTTCTTGCGACTGATGCCCTGTCCTGAATCACGCACCTTGATGACAACGGTCTGGGCGTCATCGATGGTGGCCGGTATGTCCAGGCCGTAGAACATCTCCGAGACCTGGTCGCGGGAAGTCCCGCCGGAGTATCTGCTTTTCCTGAGCGAGACGCTGACGCGCAATTCCTTATGGGAATTGTTGCGGGACGCCTCGATCGCCTGCAGCGCGTTCAGGCACAAATTGAGCAGGGCCTGCTTAAACTGGCTCTTATCGCAGACGATGGGAGCGGAATCGACGTCAAAATTACGGACGACCGTCACGCCCACCTTCGACGTCTCGTTGCTGAGCAGGAGCAGGACCTCTTCGATGAGGTCGATGATGTCAGCCGTCTCAAAAAGCGGCGCCGTCGGTCGCGCGAATTCGAGGAGTTTTTCCACCAGAGAATTTATTCGCTCGACCTCGTCAACCGTTATGGATGAGAATTTTTCGCGGAATTCCGTATCTTCGAAGCGGGTGGGCAGCAACTGGGCGAAGGTCTTGATGGAGACGAGCGGGTTCTTGATTTCGTGCGCCATGCCGGCGGCAAGTGTGCCCAGAGAGGCCAGCTTGTCTGCCCGCCACATCTCGCCCTCAAGAATCCTGATCTCGGTCAGGTCGTTTACCACCAGCAGTGCGCCGGTCACGACGCCCTTCTCTTCCTTGATCAGCGATGTGCTTGCGCTCAGATAACAGATCGAGCCTTTGGGTGATAATATCTGCACCTCCTGATTCGAGTACCGGTTCTTGCCGGCGAGGGTGTCGGAAAGCATCTCGCGCAGGGGAGACGGAAGCAGATCGATCTTGCCATGGATGACGCCGTCCTGGGGGAGTCGCAGAATTTCCCTGGCTTTGTCGTTGCAGGTGTTGATCATCCGGTTCTTGTCGATGGCGACGACTCCGCTGCTCATGTACTTGAGGATGTTGTCGTTGTGATTCTTGAGCATGATGACGGTGTGGTGCAGCAGTGCGTTCTCCAGCGCGACGGCGGCCTGATTGCCGAGCGTGACGAGCAGATTGATGTCCTCGACCGAGTAGATATCGGACGAGATTTTCTCGCCCAATGTGAGCAGTCCGAGCAGATCTTCGCGATAGAACAGCGGGATGATCACCTCTGCGTGTATCTGGTCGAACTCGCTCTCGATCGGCTGAAATCGGGAGACCGGAAGCGAGCGTTTCATTTCCTCTTTCACGAGCAGCGTGTGATCCTGCATCATCTGCCGGATAATGAGGCTGTCTGCGCCGATCTCATGGTGAGCATCAGCAAGTTCTATGGGTATCGCGGCTCTCACCGTGTATTTCTTCTCGCCCGTCTCGTGAAGCAAGATGGTGGCGCTTTTTACCTGCAGGATGGAGGCCACCTCATGGACGATCCGGTTCTGCAGGTCTTCGAGGTCCAGGATTTTCGTCATCGAATGGCTGAACTCGGTCAGGGCGGCCTGATAATTGTAGCGGCCGTGAAAGAAGAACCTGTCCACGAGCGTCTCGATGCCGTTGCGCACAGGATACACCAGGAGCGAAGCCGCCAGAACCGAGAGGAAGGCAACTGCTTCGAGCTGCAGGCGCAGGACAGGGGTGAAGAGAGTCACCAGTCCCATAACGGCGCCAAGCGCCGCGACCGTTCCGATATAGATGAGGACATTTCTGAAAACCACGCCCAGATCCATCAGGCGGTGCCGCACGATGGCGTATGATAGGCTTGCGCTGGCAATCACGATAAAGACTGCGCTCAAGGGACCCGAATACTGAGAGACGCCGGCAATGGGCAGAAGCAGCGCAAACGTGACGATTCCGATGGCCGAAAGCAGGGTTCCCCAGAAGGTGTATTTCAGTTGCACCCTCTCAAAGCGGACTTTCGTTTTGAGGAATTTCCGCGCCAGCAGGAAAAAACCGATGAAGGCGCAGGCGACGTGGTACAACATCAATATGTAGATGCCGGCCCCGTATACCGGCCTGACCTTCTCGCCTTCGTACGCAATATCTTTCATGATAAAAGGCGTAAAACTGAGCAGCGCCATGAGAGCGCCCGGCGCACAGATGATGAGCAGTGTTCGCAGCGGCGGGAATTCATCTCTTTTATCCGGGAACACATACGCGAACAGAAGGAAATTGCAGGTGAGGAGCGCGCCGGTGGCGAATGCCATATGGCCCGCAAACTTCAACACCTCATAGCGGGTTTCGATACTGATGGTGAACAGCGCGAGCGCCCACAGGCCGCAGCTATAGGCGAGGCCAAGGAAGGAGATATTAATGATCTTTTTGGAATTCTTGGCGAAGACATAGGTGCCGAGAATGAAAATGAAAAGTGCAGTAACGAGAATGCTTATCGGTTTCGGATCCATTCAGCTGTCGCCGTCACTTTTGCATGCGCCGTCTCTGCCGCCAAATGAGACGGCCTCCCCGTTGCCGTATCTCTTAACGAGTACGGCGGCGCAGGCGCCGTCCATGCCATAATTATTGACAACCGCCATATTCACCCGATTGAACCGCGCGTGATTTGGGACGTAGTCGAGGTCGCATTCGGGGTCGGGGGTTTCATAATTGATCGTGGGAGGGATCAGGTTGGATTCAAACGCGAGGCAAGCAGCGATCACCTGCATCGGACCGATGGCTGAATTCGGTATGCCAATCGTTGACTTTATGGCGCTCACGGGCAATCGATAAGCGTGCTCGCCGAATACCTCCTTCAGGGTCCTTGTCTCCATCTTATCTTGCACGATAGTTGAATTGCCGTTCGCCAGAACGTAGTCCACGTCGGTTGGTCTTACTCGTGCGTTGGCAAGCGCCGCCCTGATGGCGCTGGACATTGTCAGCATTGTCGACTTCGACAGGTTGATTTTATCTTTATACCCGTGTCCAATGATTTCGCCGTAAATGTGAGCCCCGCGAGCGCGCGCATGTTCCAGGTCCTCAAGCACGAGGAATCCCGCTCCCTCCGCCATCACGCCGCCGCGACGGTTCTTGTCATACGGGCGCATGATCTTCTCGGGTGGAACCCCTTCCTCCGGCACCAGCAGACCCGCGAGGATATAGCTGATGAAAGCGTAGTAGGTGAGCGTACAATCGGTTGCGCCGGCCACCACAATATCCTTTCGACCCTTGCGAATCTCATCGAGTCCGAACCCTATGGCGTTCAGGCCGGAAGTGCAGTGTGTGGAGATTGTGGTCGAGGAATCGAAAACATTTGCGGTCTGGGCGGCTTCTCCTATGGCGGAATGCATTGCGATAGAGGCAAGCGCATAGGGGGGCGCATTGAACGGGTCGTCGGTGATTGCGATTCGAAGGTGGCTCTCGATAGAATCAGCCGCCGGCGCGGTCGAGCCGCCATACATGACCATTCTGGACCGGTCATACATATCAGGCTCGATGCCGGCGTCCTCGAGCGCCAATTTTGTGCCCGCAACGGCAAAATGAACGTAACGGCCGGACATTTGCGCCCGGAGTTCGTCCATATAGTCTGTGGGATTGAAGTTCTTTACTTCGCCGCCATGATGAACCGGCAGTTTTGATGTATCGAAGCGCGTAATATAGGAAACGCCCGAACGTCCATGAACGAGTGAATCCCAAAACGCTTCCTTGCCGATCCCCACCGATGAAACCACGCCCAGTCCTGTCACTACGCAACGCCTGTTCACCGCTCCTACTCCTTCTCCCTGATTACCCGGTCCCATGTGTCCGCCGGGTCCGGATCGATCCGCTGTTCCATGCGAGGGTGCTTAGACAGCGGGACTGAAAACATTCTCCGGTTATAAGTGGCGTATCTGCAAGTAATTACATCAAAAAATCAAGTACCTCTTTGCTACCGACCAGCGGCCAAACTTTACGTCCCTCCCCTTTTATGAGACATTTTACTTCCTTTTTGATTCGATGTCAAGAAAATTGCCGAGAGTAACCGAGGAAAGAAGCCCCGCCTCAGGATATAGGTTATCAGTGAACATTTTATCCTATAACATAATTTCTGTCAAGTCTTTTCAATCGACCCTGCCGTTCCAGCCGAAAAATGTGCATTTCTATCATCATACGGTCATCCCAGTAGAAGAAAGAGTCGGGTGATTTATGATTGCGCCGGTAGACGATTTCGAGGTCCAGAATCTCCTCTTTTGTGCGGGGGCGCTGCAGGAACTCGAGGATGCGGTTATCGCGCTGATGAATTGTATTAGCATACGTCTGGATTCGGGCGTCGAGGTTCTCAGTCACCAGGCCGTCGCCATGCGAGGTAACCACGATTTTAGGTTTCAACCGGCGGACGCGCTCGATCGAGGTCAGCCAGGCGTCGATATCGGAATTCCGGCTGGCGTACCATGGCCCGAAGGAGGTGAGGTCGATATCGCCCAGGTACAGCACCTGTTCCTTGGGGAAATAAAAGCAACTGTGGCCTGCGGAGTGGCCGGGGGTATGAATCGTTTTGACAACGGTATGTCCGAGGTCGATCTGGAAGCCGTCGGAAAAAGTCTGAGCGACTGTATAGGGGCGGTATTTGCAGTTGTCGAGCAGAAAATCGCGCCAGAAGTTCTTGAGCGTATCGCTGTTGACAACCGAGAAATCCTGCATGAAGTCCTCGATTGAGCCGTAGCCGCGGGCATCGAGCTCATGTGTGTAAAGCTGTGCGCGGGTGAAGCAGTAATTGTAGATCCTGTGGTCTTCGTGGTAGTGAGTGTTGAGGATGATACTCGTCTTATGACTCGCAGCCAGTTCAAGCATCAATTCTTCGCGGCAGGCCGGGTCGATAACCATACCCAAATCGTCATCGACAAACAGCGAGTGCGAGTTCGGATAGCGCCCTCTGTTTTCGGACTCGATGAAGTAGATGCGGTCGGCGATCTCGATCATGTTTCTCCCTGCACTGGTTGAAGCGAATAAGTCTTGTTTGAACATTTCGGTGCAAGAAAAGCGAAATTCCGTACGAACGAATTGGCGACGGCAAGAGATTCCGGAGTGGAATCGCTCCCGTGTTCCTCAGATTTCCGTGGCCGGATGTGGCGGCGCCGCCGGAGTCTCCCAGTGCATATTTGATGCCATCTCAAGCATCGATTCGATTCGCTTGGAGACCTGTTCCTTTTCCTTGCGCAGCCGAAACAATTCATCGGCCATGGTAAAGGCCGCGAGGATAACCGCCTTGGTCTGTGATGATATTTTTCCGGAATCCACGACTGTGCGGATTTCGTTTTCAACAAAAGCGGCTAACTGTTTGATGTACTCGGGGTCTTCGGTTCTGAAACTGAGCTCGGTCCCGAGAACGGTGACCGTCACGGCGGCGGGTCGGTTCATGATCGTCTTCGCCTTTCGAAAACCAAAGGAGAACTTAAAGACAACAGAGACCGTACAGTTTTTTCAAGACGTCTGCACAACTGGGGGAAGATTTTCCGTCCCCATCTTGTCTATCTGTGTTGTTCGCCCTTCAGCGCACGCACTCGCTCGAGCAGGGCGTTGATTTCTTTTCGGATCTGTTCGCGCTGCGCTTCGAGCTTTTTCTTTTCCGCCTGCGCTTCAAGCAGCAGTTCGCCGCGCTCTTCGAGCACTTCCATCTGCCGCGTTTTCTCCAGGAGCTCATTCAGCAGGCGTTCGTTCTGGCGCCGGAGGTGCTCGTTTTTCTCGCAGGCGTCGCGGAAGCTGCTGACCAAGCGCTTCATCTGTTCTTCGAGTCTGGCCAGCTTCTCGTCCATTTCATTACTTTCTCAATTGGGCGCCGAAGCGCGTTTGGACGGACTGGACGATTTTATTGAACGCGGCGGTGATTTCCTCATCGGTCAGTGTTCGCTGAACGCTTTGGAACCTGAGGCTGAAAGCGAGGCTTTTCTTTCCGCTTTCCACTTGCGCACCTCGATAGACGTCGAACAGGAGCACCCGCCTCAAGATCTCTTCTCCGGCCTCTGTGATGGCGGAAACCAGCTTGGCTGCTTCGATGTTCTCATCGACCACGACAGCCATATCGCGATCGGAGTACGGGAAGCGGGAAACGCTCAGGTATTCCTTTTCCGTTTTCGGGCACGAGAGAAGCGTTGAAAGGTCCAATTCGAAAAGGAAGGTCTTTTGTTTTAATTCATATTTCTGAATGATATCGGGGTGAATCTCTCCCACCCGGCCGACCGTTTTTCCCGCCACTTCGATATCGGCGCATTTGCCCGGATGAAATCCGGGTCTTGCAGATTTGACAGCTCTCGCGTCGAAACCGAGAGAATCGAGCAACGTCTCAACTACGCCTTTCAAGTCGAAGAAATCGACCTCGGCAGGCTGCTCTTTCCAGTGGAGAGAGTTCCTCAGCCCGGTCGCCGCGCCGCAGGCGGACACGTGTTCATCCGGCAGCGTTTCTCCGGGAGCCGGCCAGAAAATCTTGCCGACCTCGAAGAGTTTCAGGTTTTTCCTCCCGATATTGATATTGCTGCGGATTGTTCCGAGCAGTCCGGGCATAAGGGTTGTCCGCAAAACGCTTTCGTCCTCGGCCAGCGGATTCCTCATTCGGATCGGCGCAGCCGGATAGCCGTCGCCCGAAAAATCCTTCATCTCTTCCGGGTCCCCGAAGCTGAACGTGATGATCTCGGTGAAACCGCATCCCTTCAACAGGGCTTTCACTTCCTCTTCGGCCGACTTTGCCGGCAGTCCTCGCGTCATGAGCGCCCTGTCCTCGGGATACGTCGCAATAATGTTTTCATATCCGTAGACGCGCGCAACCTCTTCGATTAGATCGATTTCCTCGCCCACGTCGGGCCGGTAACTCGGCACGCGCACGCGGACCGACTCGCCGGTGGTGGAAACAATTTCGAATCCGAGCGCATCGAGAATGGATATCGCTTTGTCAGGTGGAACCCGGATGCCGAGAATCCGTCTGATCCGCTCATGGCGCACCGAGATTTCCTTCGGGCTGAACGGGTGCGGGTACTGGTCGACGCTTCCGGCGGCGACAGTGCCTCCCGCAACTTCGGCCATGAGTGCGGCGGCGCGGTCGAGCGCGACCGTCAGCATTTGCGGGTCGGCGCCACGCTCAAATCGGAACGAAGCTTCCGTGGACAACCCGAGCGCTTTCGATGTGCGCCTGATCGTAACGGGGTCGAAATATGCGGATTCGATAAGGACAGTCTTCGTCTGCTCGGTCACTTCTGAATTCGCTCCGCCCATGACGCCGGCGATCGCAACCGGTTTTTCGGCGTCGGCGATGACCAGCATCTGTTCGGTCAGGCCGCGATTGGCTCCGTCCAGGGTCACGATCGACTCCTTCGGGAGTGCGCGCCTGACGACGATTCTGTTCTCGAAAAGCTTGTGGTAATCGAACGCGTGCAGCGGGTGACCGAGTTCAAGCAGCACATAATTCGTTATGTCGACGACATTATTAATCGGCCGCAGGCCCGCCTTCAGGAGCCGCTGTTGCATCCATGCGGGGGATGCTCCGATCGTGACGCCGGACACGACGCGCGCGGCATAGCGGGGGCAGCCTTTTTCGTCTTCGATTGTGACCGACGTGAGGGATTCTATCTGTGCGCCCGCTTCGCGCATCCGGATGTCGGGCAGCCTTGTCTTTTCGCCGGTTATCGCGGCGACCTCGCGAGCCGTTCCGAATATGCTGAGGCAGTCGGGCCGGTTCGGCGTCACGCCGAGCTCGAGCAACGCGTCGGAAAGCTGGAGCGCTTCGTCAAGAGGGACGCCGGTCGGCAGGTCGGGCGGCAGAATCATGATGCCGCTGTGGTCCTCGCTGATGCCGAGCTCGCGCTCCGAGCAGAGCATTCCTTCCGAAGATTCGCCCCTGATTTTGGTTTTATGCACCGAGAAGCCGCCCGCCAGCTTCGCGCCGGATACAGCGACGGGCACGATGTCGCCCTCTTTGATATTGGGTGCGCCGCAAACGATCTTCAGCGGTGACGAATTGCCGACGTCGACTTCGCACAGGACCAGCTTGTCGGCGTTGGGATGCCGCCGAATCTTCAGTATGCGCCCAACGGTTACCTTTTCAAAGGCGGACTTTATGATCTGTACGCTATCCACCTCGGTGCCGGTCATAGTCAATTTGTGAGCGAGATCGGCGGGTGAGAGGCGTACGGCAACGAATTCTTTGAGCCAATTCAGTGAAACGCGCATGCGTTACATTCTCCAATCCACCTAAAATTGCTCGAGGAATCTGATGTCGTTCTCATATAATGTGCGGATATCGTCGATGCCGTATTTCAGCATTGCGAGCCGGTCGACTCCCAGGCCGAAGGCAAACCCGGTATACTCTTCGGGATCATAGCCGACTGCGCGAAAAACGTTCGGATGCACCATACCAGAGCCTAATACCTCGAGCCATCCTGACTGTTTGCACGTGCGGCAACCGCTCCCGCCGCAGATGACACACTGGACATCGACTTCCGCGCTCGGTTCGGTGAACGGGAAGAAGCTGGGGCGGAACCGCAGAGCGGTCTGCGGGCCGTAGAGGCGGTGAATGAAGGCTTCAAGCACGCCCTTCAGGTCCCCGAGGGTTATCTGTTCGTCCACCACAAGCCCCTCAACCTGGTGAAACATGGGGCTGTGCGTGATATCGTCGTCGCGGCGGAAGACTTTCCCGGGGGCAATAATTCTCAGCGGCGGTCTCTGTGCGGTCATTGCGCGAATCTGAACGGGAGAAGTGTGCGTGCGCAGCAGCACGTCATCATTGATGAAGAAGGTGGCCTGCATATCGCGAGACGGGTGATCCTTCGGGAAATTGAGGGCCTCAAAATTATGATAATCTGTTTCCACTTCCGGCCCAGTAGCCACCTGGAAGCCAAGTCCCTCGAAAATTCTCCGGATTTCCTCAAAGACGATCGTGATCGGATGCAGATGGCCGATGGGTGGCCTGAGACCCGGAAGAGTGACGTCGATGCTTTCTTTTTTCAGTTTTTTCTCGCGCTCTTCCCGCTCGAAGAGGCTCTTCTTGTGATCGATCGCGTCCTGGATTTCCTGTTTGACTCGGTTGGCGCTCTGGCCGAAAGCAGGGCGTTGGTCGGGTGGCAATGAGCCCATCAGGCGGAGCAGTTTTGTCAGCTCTCCCTTGCGTCCCAGGAACTCGGTTTGGACCTGCGACAATTGTGATAAATCAGAAGCCTGTCCCACTTTTTCGAGCGCATCCGCTCGAAGTTTCTCAAGTTGCTGTTCCATGGTTTTCTTTCTCGTTCATTTCGCGAATACGGCGCTTCCTATTCTCAGCAGAGTGGCCCCCTCTTCGACAGCCACTTCAAAGTCATTGCTCATGCCCATTGACAGGACATCAAACGAGGCGCCCGGAAAATCCTGTTCCCGCAGCCGTTGCGCGGTTTGCCGCAGTTCCCGGAAGCAGGGCCGCGCCAGTTCGGGATCTGAAACGAGGGGCGCCATGGTCATCAGCCCCTCGATTCGCAGATGTCCCATTTTCCCTAATTGGCGCACCAGGCGTTCCGCATCGGCGGGCGGCGCTCCGTACTTTTGTTCCTCATGAGAGGTGTTGACCTCGATGAGAACCCGCATTGGGCGATCGATTTCCGCACAGCGTTTCTCCAGCGCGGCCGCCGTTGAGACGGAATCGACCGACTGCACCATGTCAAACAATTCTACCGCCTGTCTGGCCTTTCTTGACTGCAGGTGGCCTATCATGTGCCACTCGACCGAACGCCCGAGCGCCGGTTGTTTTTGCGTAGCCTCATGCACGCGGTTTTCTCCGATGATGCTGACACCGCAGGCGATTGCCTCTTGTATTCTCGCAACGGGAATAGTCTTTGTTACGACGCACAATTTGATATCGGCTGGGTTGCGGCCTGCTCGTTGAGCGGCGTCGGAAATCCGCCGGCGGAGGTTCTCCAGGTTCGACTGAATGCTCATGACGAACCGCATATCCTCTTAATATCGGTAAAAACAGAAGCCGATCCGGCTGTGGAAAGAGGAAAAACCCCCGTTGCCGGCTTCCAACCGGCGCTGAGGAGGCCGGGGGTTCTTCAAAATTGTTCGGTGCGATTCACGACGTGAGGCCGTTAGCCTTCTCTAATTCCATTTTTAGTCGCAGGTATTCCTGCGGGGCGATGAAATCAGAGGGATCGTCATCCTTCAGGAACCGCCATAATTCGAAAGCAGCCTCAAGATCGCCTTCGCGCTCCAACTTGCGGGCCTCGAGCTTCTTTTCCAGACGCTTCATAGTGAGCTTCTGCATCTTGAAGTCCGGATGCCTGCGGTCGTAATCTTCCAGGAGCGCAAACGCCTTTTCTTCTTCTCGCAAGCGCTCGAGCGAGAGGGCGTATGCCCGCTCCACCCAGGGTTCGTGCTCGTACTTTGTCGCTTCGCCCAGATAATACGCGGCCTTTTCCCAATCGGAGAGCTTGCGGAAGTAAATGGTGAATCCCATTTCCGCATACAGCTTGGAGCTCCGGGGATTGTTCTTGATGCCCTTCTTGAGGAGACTGACCCCCTGCTCGATATATTTCATTCTTTCTTCAGCGGAGTGGAACATGACCGTCACGTTATAGGCCAGGTGCCACGCCCCAAGTGCGTACGCCTCGATGAAATGGGGGTCGAGCGTGGTCACTGTCTCCATCATTGGGAGCATTCTTTGCACCTGTCCGCGATGCCAGTACTCGTCGACCTTGAGCCACAACATATCGGCAACCAGTTTTCTGAACCCCAGCACGAGGGCGCCGACATTTGCGCTGACATCGGGATTGCTCCACTCGATTCCACCCTCGATCAGGGAGGCCTTGGACTGCCTGATCAATTCAACGAATTGCATGTATAAGGGGTTGAATTCCGGCCGATTAATCAGTTTCCACTTAGCGGGCACCGGAAGCTCCGAAAAATCGGGATTTAACGAGCGGCCGAGCTCCGTTACCTGATTAAAGAGGGCTGTTTCCGCAGGGTCGCGCTCGTCCTGTTCGACGATGATGCGCTGGATCACCTGCTGGCTGTAAGCCTCTTGATTATCCACCCATCGCAGGAAAGTGATTCTTCCTGTGTCGCTCTCGATGTCCGATTGGACAAGCGAGATCGGAATCAGGAAAGCTAAGGCGACAACTCCGAAGATGGCTTTTTCCTTCAACTTGCTCATGCGCTTACACATCCTTCTTTCGGAACAAGATGTAGGCAATCAGCATTCCGAACCCGGCATAGAGCAGGGCGTAAACAAACAGTTTTGCGATTCCCTGCGGCACGTACGGGTCGTTATGGATCAACTGATTTCTCAAGTAGAAGTTGCTGAAGTTCGGCAGGATCAGGTAAAACTGCCTGATGATGAACGACATCATCTCGGAGGAGGCGTGCTCGCTCAGGTTCTTCAGGTAATTGACCGAATGGCCGACGATATAAATGAAGATGCCGCCGATCACGGGAAGAGTTGCCGAGGTGGACATGGTGGAGACGGCAAACGCGAGCGCCGAGAGCACGAGCAATTCGAAGTAGACCAGCAGCATGGCTTTTGAGGCGACCAGCGCGGTAACGGAAAACGAAGGCGCTGTCTCGTCAACGTATCTGCGGGATTGCAGATACAGCAGGACGAGGAACAGGACGGCCATTAATCCGATATTCAACAGGATGGTGAACTGGGCTCCCAAGTACTTGCCCGCCAGATAAGTCACGCGCTTCAGCGGTTTTGACAGGATCGTGTGAATGGTCCTGTTATCGGTCTCCCCCGGAAGCAGGGCGCCGGCGGAAAATACCGCGATCAACATGCCGAAAAAGGAGATGCAGCTCAGGCAGACATCTTTGACCATCTTGATTTCCTCGCCCGGCGAGAGCACGGTCAAAAACGTGGAACTGCCGATGACGAGCATGGCGAACAACAAGAAAGCGATGAGGGTTTTGCGCCGTATCGATTCCCGATATGCGTTCATCCCGATTACCAGCGAATTCACGCGACTTCCTCCTTCACAGATCGAATGAACAAATCCTCCAAAGATTCTTTTTTTGGTCTGATCGCGACTATCTCGGTCGCGTCAGCCTTTAGAATGTCCAATATCTGGTAAAGGCTGCGGTTTTCGGGCAGGCGGACCATAGTCAGCCCGGTCTCCGCCTTCCCGACAAAACAGCCTTCTGTCTCCAGTTTCTTCCACACAGCTTCCTGGAGATTGGTCACGTCGATTTCCACGGCGCGGTCTTGCAGCATCAGATCGAGGAGTTTTCCATGCGTGACCATCTTTCCGCGGTTGATAATTGCAATCTTGTTGCAGATCATCTCGACTTCGCTCAATTCATGCGAACACACGAACAGCGTCTTCCCCAGATTCCTCAATTTGATCATCAGGTCGCGTATCTCGCGGCGAGCTATCGGGTCGAGGCCGACCGTCGGCTCGTCAAGGATCATCAGCTTTGGATCGCTCAGCAGAGCCTGCGCCAATCCAATTCGCTGGCGCATTCCCTTCGAGTAATGCTGCACAAGCCGGTCGGCTGCGTACTGCATTCCCACAATATCGAGCGTCTCATCGATCCGGCTCTTCAAATGATTTCCGCGCAGGCCGTACAACTTGCCGTAGAACGAGAGCACCTCCCGGCCGGAAAGGAACTCATGGAAATACGGACCTTCGGGAAGATAACCAATGTTGGCCTTCAACCTGCTGTTGGCGGATTCCGGAGCGAATGCAAAATTGGAGGCGAACCGTTCCCCAAAGAGCTTGCACTCGCCGGCGGTGGGATAAATGATTCCGAGCAAGATTTTGATCGTCGTCGTTTTGCCCGCCCCGTTCGGACCGAGAAAACCGAAGACTTCTCCTTCCTCAACCGTCAGGTTCAGGTCGTCAACCGCGGTCACTTGTCGGAGGCCGAACAGTGTGCGGTACGTTTTAGTCAAACCGTTGATTTCAATGGCAGGCGGCATAGAAAACTTCTCCCCCTGTAGACAATTGATGCTCCCCGCTGGTCCTGTCAGGATAACAGCTGCGGATACTCCAATGGCGGCCTATGTAGAAGCGGCCCCCGATAATCGAATATCTCATTATACAGTGTGGAAAATTTGCAGTCAAGCCAATGAGTGCAGTGCGGCAACTCTTCTGCTCGCTTGTCTTTACTGCAGGCGGCGGTTTGCCGAAACTGCGAAACACAGCCCCTCTCACTTTCAAAAAAGGAGGGGCGCTTGGTGCTCGCCGGCGGGTTTCGCCGAGCGAGCCGATAGCCGCCATCGCGGCAGACCGGGCGATTCCTCGAAGGCATTTTGCGCCCCGGCGTTTGAGGCGAACATGTTATAATAAGCCAGGTTGAACAACTTCCGGAAAAGAAAAGGTTGTCTCATTTGCAAGAGCACGAGCGACTTGCGGAAATCTTCTTCACTGAAAAGATTCCGTTCGACTCCGTCCGCCGCGTTCTGACCGGCGCCGGTATTCGCGATCCGGTTACGGCGGATAAGAATTTGAAGCTCTTGGCTGGCCACGGTCCCGGCTACGAGTTGTTCTGCCGGATTCTGCCGGATGTTCTGCAGGAGCTGAGTTCAGCGGCCGATCCGGATATGGCGTTGAACAACTGGGAGCGCCTTGTGGAGGTAATCCGCGACCGGGAATCGCATTTCAATTATCTGGCGGCAAAACCGCGGGTGCTGGGCGTCCTGCTCAAAATTCTCGGCGCGAGTCAATACCTCTCCGATATTCTGATTCGCCAGCCGCATCTTTTTCTGAGCATTCTTTCGGACGATTTCGCAGATACGCCCGCAGATCGTGAAAGTTTGCGATCGGAATTATCCGAGCGCCTCGAGGATGCGCCCGATTATCTTGGGAAACTGGATGTGCTGCGCGAATTCAACCAGCGACAGATGCTCCACATCGGGGCGCGAGACATATGCGGAAAAGTGGATGTCGAGGCAATCTTGAAAGAAACGACCGCTCTCGCGGATATCTGTATCGAGGCTGCCTTCGAGAGCGCGCAGTCGGAAGTGTTGCGGCGGCACGGAATTCCTGGAGAAAATGAAACAAACCGCCGTGCTGCTGCCGTCGTACTGGCCTTCGGAAAACTCGGCGGCGAGGAATTGAATTATAGTTCCGACATCGATCTGATGTTCATGTATTCGAACGAAGGCGAGACCCGCGCCGGGGCGCCTGATCAACGGATCGAGCCGATTTCCAATCATCAGTTCTTCTCGAAGGTGGCCGAGAAGTGCATCGACTTGCTGTCGCGCGTGACCGATCGGGGCCATCTGTATCGAGTGGACATGCGCCTGCGCCCGATGGGAAGCAAAGGACCGCTGGTGAGTTCGCTCGAAAGCCATCTGAATTATTATGAGATTTTCGGGGAGACGTGGGAGCGGCAGGCCCTCCTGAAGACGCGGCCGGTGGCGGGAGACCTGGCGCTCGCGCAGGCCTTCCTCACGGAGATCAGGCCTTTTGTATATCCAAAATACCTCGACCACCGCGGGATTCGCGAGATTCAGAATCTCAAGCGCCGGAGCGAGATCGAGGTTGACAAGCACGGCCGGACGCTGACCGAGGTAAAACTCGGGCGAGGCGGGATCCGGGATATCGAGTTCATTGTTCAGTTCCTCCAATTGTTGCACGGCGGGAAGAACGAACAGCTGCGGGGTGTTAATACGCTGACGGTTCTCAGAAAACTGGAACAGATCGGGTACCTGACGTCCGCCGAGTTCTCCTCTCTCGTGGATGCCTACAAGTTCTTGCGCCGGCTTGAGAATCGGCTGCAAATCATGCAGAACCGGCAATTGCACGTTTTGCCAACGGATGCCGAATCCCTTCAGGTGATAGCACGCAGCCTCGGGTATCGGGATCAACCGGCAAAATCGGCAGGCGAGGCGCTGGCCGACGAACACCGGCGGCAGACAGGCCGCGTGCGCGAGCTTTTCAACAAGTTCTTCAGCAAGCTGTTCTCAGCGGATGAACATGTCTCGCCTGTGGTCGATCTGATGATGAATCCCGAGCCTGACCAGGAGGAAATTCGGAGCGCGCTTTCCCGCTATGGATTTCGCAATCCGTCCGTCGCATATGTCAATCTGCGATTTCTTGCGGATGGCCCGCCGCAATCGCCATACACCTCCCGCGCGCGCACCTTCTTCTCGAGTATCGCCCCCCTTTTGATCCAGTATCTGTCGCAATCGCCTGATCCCGACATGGGACTCACCAATCTCCAGCAATGCATAACGGCGATGGGGGCGCCGTCGAATCTGTATGAAGTACTCTCGACCAGCCCGAAATCCATCGAATTGTTCGTGGCGCTTGCATCGTATAGCGATTATCTCATCCGATTGTTCGTGAATGATCCCGGCGTGCTCGATTTCCTCATGAGCACGAGAATTCTGGAAGAAGAAAGTTCGCGCGAGCTGATCGACAGGGCCTTGGGAAAATTTCTGGAGATCAACCCCAACTTCTACGAATCGATCCAGCGATTCAAGAACGGTGAAATTTTGCGGATCGGATTACGCGATATTCTCGGGCTGGCGGATATCGCCGAGGTGATCCGAGAGCTGTCCTCGGTCGCCGAAGTCATGCTCGAACGCGTCTATCGGCAATGTCTTGCGGAGGAGTTGGCGCGTTTCGGCCAGCCGCGAGCGGATGATAACCGCCCTGCCACGCTGGCGATTCTCGGATTAGGCAAGCTGGGCGGCGGCGAGATAAACTATGCGTCCGATCTTGATATTATTTTCGTCTATTCGGCTGACGGCGGTACTGGCGGTGGTACTGCCGACGCCATATCGAATCAGCAGTTCTTTAATGCGCTGGCCGCGCGTATAATGAAAAGGATGGCGGAAGTGAATCCCTATGGCTATCTATATAAACTGGATGCGCGGCTGAGACCTGATGGCGAGCAGGGACTGCTGGCTGTTTCGGCCGATGCTTTCATGGAATACCATCGCCGAAAGAGCGCCCTCTGGGAAAAGAGGGCCATGACAAAATTGCGTCCGGTGGCCGGCGATGCGCACCTTGGCGAGCGCCTGAAGGAATTTGTGCAAGCGCTCATCTATCAGCCTGGTTTCTTTTCGGCGGATGTTGTGAGAGATGCCGCCCAAATGCTGTCGAAGATCTTCGCGAACGCGCGAACAGAGGAGCACGAGGGCGTACAAATAAAAAATGCAGAAGGCGGCATCATCGAAATCGAGTTTCTCGTTCAGCTCTTGCAGATCAAATATGGGGACGGTCTGCCGGAACTGCGGACGCCGAATACGCTCGAGGCGCTCGATCGGCTCGCCCGCACCGGCAGGATCCCGCGGCAAGCACACGATGACCTGATCGCCGGCCTGGTTTTTCTCCGGCGCATCGAGAACCGCTTGCGCCTGATGCACGACCGCCCGCTCAAGGAGCTGCCGGCGGAGGTGGACGCGCTGAACAAGCTGGCGCTTCGACTAGGGATTCGGGCCGCGGCCGACCGGGACCCGGCCGAAATGCTCCTGGATACGCTGCACTTGCACGTCCAGCGGTCGCATCGCGTGTTCGTCGAGATGATGAAGGAGCTTGAGGAAACGAAGTAACATGCATGGTAACCTGTGGGAGACATGAGAGGAAAAAAGATTCTATTTCTCTGTGACGCACACCTGGGCTCCGGCACAAACGAGGAGTTGAAAGGCAGGGTGCTGTCGGATTTCATCGATCGGATGCCCCAGAGGGGGGTGTCCACGCTTTATATTCTCGGCGACCTCTTCGATTTTTGGTTCGAGTACGAGTCGGTCATTCTGTCTCGCTATTTCCATTTCCTCACTGCGCTTTCGGGAGCGGTCAAGAGCGGAATCGAGGTTCATCTGATCGTCGGCAACCACGACTACTGGGCGGGCGACTTTCTCAGAAACACCATCGGCATGAAGATACATTATGCGCCGATAGAGATCGAGTTGGACGGGCGGCGCATTTTTATTTGTCACGGCGACGGCCTTAACGAATACGACCGCGGCTACTTGGTGCTGAAGGCAATCATAAGAAATCGGGCGATCCTGTGGTTCGTACGCTGGGTCCACCCGGACTTGCTGCTGCGGATTGCGAAGCGGTTTTCGCGGTTCAGCCGGCAAAGCACGTCGGTTGCGGGCAAACTGCGAGAGGATGAGGGCATTCAGCAATATGCGCGCCGGAAGCTTGAGGAAGGATTTGATATCGTGATCGCCGGCCATTCGCACATGCCGCACGACGAAACCATCTCGATCGATGGAAAAGCCAGGCGCTACTTCAACGTCGGCGACATGCAGGAACAGTTCTCGTACCTCGAATATGTCGACGGCAAATTCCAGTTGAAGTATCTGAAAGCCGGCCAGGAGGGATGAGAACTTCTCTGCCAGTTCAATTGAAAAGCGCGAGACTCAGAACTTCCTGAACCTTTTGGGCATGATTTGCTGGGCGGCGTGCAGCATTTCGTCGCTGGAGATTTCGGTGGTGCGACCGTTCTCATACTGCGCCATCACCCAATCGTAGAGTTTCTTCACACCCTCATCCTGTTTGTCGAGCCGTTTATCACCCTTCAGATCGAGCATCGAGTTGACCCAGAACGCGACGCCGGCGAGCCCGCTCTTGTCGTTGATCGCGACGACGAGCGGACGGTGCAGAAACTTCTCGGTATTGAAAATGTTGTATATTTCCTCGTTCTTGAGGGCGCCGTCGGCGTGGATGCCCGCGCGCGTGGTATTGAATTCGGCCCCGACAAATGGGAAATTCGCCGGAATATTGTAGCCAAGTTCGGAACGATAATAATGGCCGATCTCGGTGATCACCGGTGTGTGCATGCCGTCGAGGTCGCCGCGAAGCGCCGCATACTCGAGCACCAGCGCCTCGAGCGGCGGATTCCCCGTGCGTTCGCCAATCCCAAGCAGAGTTCCATTAGCGGCGGCACAGCCATATAGCCAGGCAGTCGATGCGTTGATGAGCACCTTGTGGAAATCGTTGTGACCGTGCCACTCCAGATACTCGCTCGGGATTCCGCCGTAGTTGAGCATGTTGTACAGAATCTGCTGAACCCCGCGCGGCGTCGATACTCCGTCGTAGGGAACGCCGTAGCCCATCGTGTCGCAGATGCGGATCTTGACCGGAATGCCGTACTGCTTCGACAGCTTCATCAATTCCTGCGCAAACGGGATCACGAACCCCAGGAAATCGGCGCGCGTGGCATCCTCGAAATGGCAGCGCGGGATTATCCCCATGTCGAGCGTGGCCTTGACGACGTCCAGATAATCCTCGAGCGCCTGTTTCCGCGTTTTGTGGAGCTTGAGAAAAATGTGGTAATCCGAGCAGGACGTGAGGATGCCGGTCTCTTTCAGGCCCATCTCTCTCACAAGTTCAAGATCTTTGCGGTTTGCGCGAATCCAGCCGGTTATCTCCGGAAACTTGTAATCAAGCTCCTGACATCTGCGGACGGCCTCGCGGTCCTTCTCCGTATAAAGGAAAAACTCGGTCTGCCGGATTTTCCCCTTGGCGCCGCCCAGGCGGTGAAGAAACTTGTAAAGCTGAACGATCTGCTCGACCGTGTACGGCGGCCGCGCTTGTTGTCCGTCGCGGAAGGTGGTATCCGTTATCCAGATTTCATTCGGCATTGCTATGGGAACGTGCCGGTGATTAAAAGGGATTTTCGGAATATCTTCATAAGAGAAAATGGTGCGATGAAGATTCGGCTCCGTCACATCGCGCAGCTCATAATGATAATAGTCCTGCTCAAGTACATACGTTTTTTTGCTCAGCTTTAATCTTCTTTTCTTCGGCATCTTCTTTCACTCCCGCCTTCCCGAGGGGCCCACATACGTATTAGATACGCTTTTTGCTGTAGAGCATGTGCTTCATTATATCATAACGGCCGCCAAATAAGAGCTTTTTTGTCCGGTTTGGGGGCATAAAACAACTGCCAATGAGCCGGTGACTTGTCGGACAGATCGGACGCGTCGGACAGGTCGGACAGAGCCTTCTCCCTTTTATCTTTAAATATAACACGCAAATTCGGGTTTGTCGCCGGTGAATTATTCAATTAGACAAGGGCGAGTGCTTGGGGTCTTAGAACCGGAAGAAAATTTCGTGGCCGCGCCCTACGTCATGGTCCCGAGGCGGTGGAAAACGTCCCGGTTTAGGGCATAGAGTTTCTTATATAGGGGATAATGATCATTATATACGCGCACATGCTCAGGGACAGGGGCGACCTGTTCGGCTTTTCGGACAGTGGCCAGCGTCGCCTGCGCGCAATCCGCGAAGATGCCGGCGCCCACCCCGGCCAAGAGCGCCGCTCCGAAGGGGGCGGCATCCGACACCTTGAGCGTGCGGACTGGTTGCCCGAACACGTCGGCCTGGATTTGGCGCCACAGAGGGCTTTTCGCTCCACCGCCTGCAAGGATGATCTCGTGAACCTCGATGCCGAGTTGGCGCACCAGTTCCAGGCTGTCGCGCAGGCCGAACGCGATCCCCTCCATGATCGCCCGGACCATGTGGGCTTTCTGATGCCGGAGCGTCAGGCCGCACAGCAGGCCGCGCGCGCCCGAATCCGCATGCGGCGTGCGCTCGCCGTTGAGATACGGCAGGAAGATCAGGCCTTCGGATCCTGCCGGCACGGAAGCGGCTGATTCCGAAAGAAGATCATAGACGTCGCGGCCCTCGCGCCGCGCCTGCTCCGCTTCTTCGTTGCAGAAAGCTTCCTTGAACCATTTCAGCGAGAGGCCAGCCGTCAGCATCACCCCCATCAGGTACCACATGTCTGGGGCCGCGTGATTCATGCAATGGAGCCGCATATGCTCGTCCGCGCGATGAGAGGACAACGCTGCCAGGAAGACCCCCGAGGAGCCGATGCTTGCCTGCGCTACGCCCTCCTCGACGATGCCTGCGCCGACGGCGGCGCACGCGTTGTCGGCGCCCCCGCCGACAACAGGGGTTCCGGCGCGGAGTCCGGTCTCCTCCGCCGCGTGATGCGTGATTGTGCCGGAAATCTGTTGCGAAGCGATGACGGGTGGAAGGATGGCGGGATCAAGGTTGAGCGCCGACAGGATGCGACGCGACCATTTTCTCGCGCCCACATCGAACAATAGTGTTCCGGCCGCATCGGAAAAATCAGTCGCGAGTTCGCCGGTCAAGCGAAAACGGATGTAATCCTTTGCCAGGAGAAGGTGTTGCAGTTGCTCAAAATGCGCCGGTTCGTGCTCTCGCAGCCAGAGGACTTTGGGTGCGGTGAATCCCTCGAGCGCCGGATTTGAGGCCTCATTTCGCAAAAGATCGAGACCGGCCCGCTCGGTTATCTCCCGGCACTGCCGCGTGGTGCGAACGTCGCACCACAGGATGGCCGGCCGGAACACCCGCAGTTGTGAATCCAGAAATACGGACGAATGCATTTGGCCGGACAGGCCCACGGCGGCGATTTCACCGGGTTTCAGCCCCGCGGCCAAGAGCTGGCTTGTGGATCGGCAAAAAGCCCGCCACCAGTCCTCCGGATTCTGTTCGGCCCATTTCGGTTGAGGAGAAGATATCTCGCAACTGGAAAAACTTTCGAACGCGACCGCGCCATCCGGCCTGACCGCAAGCGCTTTGACTCCGGTCGTTCCAATATCCAGTCCGAGCATTAATGCCATAAAATACATGCCTTTATATAAAGCCGCCAACTATTCGGCAATACCGTATCAAGCGCTTGCGTTTGTTGTCAAGAAAGACAATCGTGTGCGGCGGAGCCTGGATATCTTCTTTCTCAAAAAACTCCATATCGGTCCTTTTTAGGGAGCTAAAAGGGCGTCGACCGGATTCCTGTTGGAGCTTCGACCGCGGATGTTGGATCGCCCAAAACTTTTTGAGGGAAAAACGCGTGCTCGTTCGCGCAGATTTGTCCCGAAAACGCGGAGCATCCGTTCGATGATGGGTCATCTCGATAAGCGCACCATGCAATGCAATTCAATTTCCGGTCAGCTGGCATCTAATTTGCATGTTGCGCGACTGCGATTTCAAGAAGGACGTTACGCCTGTATCGCCGAAGACGCAGCGTCTCTTTTCCAGAGGGTCTGGCTCTCTCCGACCGCCGTTGACCAGCCCGACCCAAGCAGGCGCAGGCCTGGTAAAATGCCGGGCCTGCTTTTTTTGTGCCGAGGGTGCTGGGTCATAGCTTCTCATTGGCGCAGGCCGGGCGAGTTGCTCACGTCCCCATCGGTTTCCTCCAGAGGTGTTCTTGCAGGCCTTCTCGCCTGTATGCTAGAATTAGCTCAAAGATGCTTCGTCGCAAGGAATTTTGCAAATGAATGATAATGGGCGTATAGAGTCTGCTGGGGGGATAGAGCCGGAAGTCTTTAGTCCGGCTAATGGATACGAGCACGCCCCATCCCTGGCGCGGGTGCGCCGAAAGATATCGACGAACATCATCCTGTTTATCGCCACGCTGTTCACCACCATTTTTGCGGGCGCAATGCTTGCGGAAGTCAATCCGGTCACTCATCCTCATCTGCTCTACCGCGGGATCCCGTTCTCGCTGACTCTGATGGGTATTTTGCTCTCACACGAGCTGGGCCATTACCTCATGTCGCGGCGCCACAACGTCGATGCGACTCTTCCGTATTTCATCCCCGCTCCAACCTTCGTCGGTACCTTTGGGGCGGTAATCAAGGTGAACTCGAATGTTCCAGACCGGCGCGCGCTTCTGGATATCGGGGCCTCCGGCCCAATCATCGGGTTCCTGTTCTCGATTCCGGCGCTGGTAATCGGGTTCGAGTTGTCATATCCGGTACCGGATATCACCGGCGGGATCAATTTTGGGTCGTCGATTCTGCTGGAGGTTCTCGCCGGCATTTTCTTTTCCTCGATACCGGACGGCTACGCGATAAATCTGCATCCGATAGCGCTTGCCGGATGGATCGGCTTGCTGGTGACGATGATGAATCTGCTGCCGGTTGGCATGATGGACGGCGGCCACATCTCCTACGCATTGTTTGGCAGGCGGCATTATCATATTTCGGTCGCAGTCGTTGTCGTTTTACTGGTGATGGGCATTTACGGCTGGTTCGGCTGGGCCATATGGGGCATGCTCAATATGGCGTTCGGTCTGCGTCATCCCCCGCCGACTCATCCCCATGTTCCACTTGACGGCAGGCGAAAACTGATTGGCGCGGCCGCGGCCGTGATTTTCATCGTGACATTCGTGCCGATGCCGTTTTCGGTCGTATAATATCGTACCCGTAGCGATGTGCCCGCTTCCCCTGAAATCGGTTTTTCCGGTGACTCCATGAAACGTCCTATAGATATTCCGCCGTTCCTGGTGATGGAAGTGCTCGAACGCGCGCAGGAACTCGAGCGACAGGGACGCCATATCATTCATCTTGAGGTGGGCGAGCCGGATTTCCCGACGCCGGAATGCATCAAAGAGGCCGCCGTCAAAGCTTTGCGAGACGAGAGGACTCATTATTCGGCAAGCGTGGGGATCCTGCCGCTGCGTGAGGCAGTCTGCGAATCCTATCGTGCGCGCTATGGCGTCGATATTTCTCCCGATCGCGTCGTCGTCACTTCGGGAACGTCTCCCGGCTTTCTGCTCGTGCTTTCCTGCATCCTGCAAGAGCGCGATGAGGTTATTCTCCCCAATCCCCATTACGCCTGCTATCCGCAATTCATCAAGTATGCTGGCGGCGCTCCCGCCTTCGTCGACGTCAAAGAAGAGACCGGTTATGAGCTCGAGCCGGGACTCGTGCGCCGGCGGGTCCGTCCCAAAACCAGAGCCGTTCTTCTCAATTCGCCGGCCAACCCGACAGGCCATGTAATGGACGGAGAGGTGATCCGGCAGCTTGCTTCGGTCGGGCCAGTTGTTGTCTCCGACGAGATATACCACGGCCTCGTTTATAAGGGGAAAGAACACACGGCGCTCGAATACACGGATGACGCATTTGTTCTGAACGGCTTCTCGAAATTGTACTCGATGACCGGCTGGCGGCTCGGTTATATCATCACCCCCATGAAATACCAGCGACTGATCCAGAAGATGCAGCAGAATTTCTTCATCGCTGCGAATACGTTTGTTCAGTGGGCGGGCGTTGCGGCTCTGAAGGAGGCTCAGCCGGACGTCGACCGGATGGTGGCATGTTTCAATGAGCGCCGCAAGCTTATCCTCCGCCGAATCAGGGAAATTGGTTTCAAGGTGGTGAAGGAGCCCACCGGCGCATTCTATGTGTTGGCGAATGCGAGGCGATTCACGCGGGATTCGTTGGCGTTTGCCTTTGAGGTACTCGAAAATGCCGGCGTCGGGATCGCGCCCGGCATCGATTTCGGCTCGAACGCTGAAGGTTTCGTCAGGTTCTCGTACGCGAATTCACTGGACAATATTGAGGAGGGAATGCGGAGGCTCGAGGAGTATCTGTCGAGTGACGGCAGGAAACAATCGGCGAACCGCACGGCTTCGAAGAAGAGCAAGCTGTAGGCACCGAATTCGGCCAATGCGCAAGGAGATTCCGACCTGCGTCTTCCTCTTCGGGCAAAGGCCTGAGAAAGGAGATTTCCATGTTTGACATGCTGCTCAATGAAAAAGAGAAGGCGGTAAAGCGGGAAGTCAGGGATTTCGTCAAGAGCATTCCTGCGCAATTGCTCAAAGACATGGACGAAGGAAAAGTAATGTATCCGCGCGAGATAGCACAGGAGGCTGCTCGGCGCAAGCTGCTCGGGCTTCGCTTCCCCGAGGTGTGGGGCGGCCGCGGGCTCGGCTGGGTCGGCGAGATGGCGGCTATCGAGGAGATCGGTATGCTCGGCGCTTCGCCCGCCTGCCTGTATTCCCTGGTCAGCATCGTTGGCGAGGCGCTGAACGAGTTCGGCACCGACGAACAGAAACGCAAGTATCTTCGCCCGATGCTCGAGGGCAAGATTTTTTGTGCGGAGGCGCTGACGGAACCGCGCGGCGGCAGCGACTTCTTCGGAGCGACCACAATCGCCACGCGCGACGGAGACAGCTTCATCCTCAACGGCCAGAAACGATTTGTGGTCGGCGCGGAAGGCGCGGATTTCTTTGCCGTCTATGCGAAGACGGCGCCCGAAAACCATCCGCACGAATCGATCAGCCTCTTCATCGTCGATCGCGACGACACCGTGCTGGTGAAACACGTGTACGGGCTGATGGGGACGAGAGGCGGCGGCGCCGGACGCCTGTTGTTTCACGATTCAAGAGTGCCGGCAAAGAACCTTATCGGGCCGCTGAATGCGGGCGGCCTCATCTTCAATCGAATGATGGTGCCCGAGCGCATGACCAGCGCCGCCGGCTCGATCGGGATGGCGCAGGCGGCAATCGATATCGCCGCTCGTTACAGCACCAAGCGCAAAGCATTCGGGCAGAAAATCATGAAGTTCCAGGCCGTCAATTTCATGGTCGCCGACAGCATCTCAAAACTCGATGCGGCGCGCAGCCTGAATTATGTTGCGGCGCGCGCGGCCGATACAAGCGATAACCCGCGCCGGCTCGTTTCGCAGGCCAAGAAGGTGGCCACCGAGACCGCATGGGAAGTGATCAATAACGCGATGCAGATCATGGGCGGCATCGGATACACGAATATTTATCCGGTCGAGAAGTACCTGCGCGATTGCAGGCTCTCGATGATCTGGACCGGCACCAACGAGATCATGAACCTGCTGATCCAGCACGAATATTATAAAGAACTGGCCGCGGCGGACGGCCAGGTGCGCGACGTCGAACAGGATGCGGTAGGCGCGGCAGAGGTCGAAGAAAAAATCTACGAATAAGCTCCGAAAATTTCGAAACGTAGGGAGAATCACCGAGAGGAAGCAATATGTCATTGATCAAGATTATGCCCTGTCTCGATATGAAAGACGGCAGGGTTGTCAAGGGAGTGCATTTCGTCGACTTGAAGGATGCGGGCGATCCGGTCGAGAACGCGCGCTATTATCAGCAGGAGGGCGCAGATGAACTCGCGATGCTCGATATCGCGGCCACCCTCGAAAACCGGCAGACGCGTCTCGAATGGGTCAGGAACGTTTCCGCCGTGATCAGCATTCCGCTCACCGTTGGCGGCGGCATCTCGAGTCTTGAAGACATCGAGATGGTGCTTGAGGCCGGCGCCAGCAAGGTATCAATGAATAGTGCGGCGGTGAAGAATCCCAAGCTGGTTTCTCAGGCCGCGAAAAAGTTCGGATCGGAAACGATCACCGTTGCGGTTGACGCCAGGCGTAACAAGAAAATGCCGTCAGGATTCGAGTTGGTGGTTTCCGGCGGCACGAAACCGGTGGGCAAGGACGCCGTCGCATGGGCCAAAGAATGCGAGAAGCTGGGGGCCGGCGTGATCCTGCCGACCAGCATGGATGCGGACGGCACGCGTGACGGGTATGATCTTGAATTCACTCGAGCCATTTCCGACGCGGTAACAGTTCCGGTCGTCGCCTCGGGCGGCGCGGGAAAGCTCGAGCATTTTTATCAGGCGGTTGTCGAGGGCGGCGCGCAGATCGTTCTGGCGGCCTCCGTTTTCCACTACCGCACCTTCACCATCCCGCAGGTGAAACAATATCTAAAAGAAAAAGGATTGCAGGTGAGTCTATAGACCTGCAATCCCTATCGTGGGCGGTACTGGGCTCGAACCAGTGACCTCCTGCTTGTAAGGCAGGCGCTCTCGCCATCTGAGCTAACCGCCCGTATTCAGCCGCTCATGCGGCCCGCATGAGCGCAACCGAAACCAAGTCTATTATAGCAACGCGGGGGGCAAAGTCAAGCTTTCCGCGGCTCGTTAAGCGCCGCGGCGCCTGGGGCTTTTCCCTCAGAATTCCAGGCGATTGACGTTCCGGATGCCGAGGTACATCGGCAGGCCGGCGGCGATGATGCTGATAACGGCGACCAGGCCAAATGCCAGCAGGATCGCCTCGTGGAAATCCATGTGCAGGTAGGCGAGCAGGCCCCCTCCGCCTCCGCGCACTGTATACTGCCAGAAGACAATCCCTTCGAGCAGCACGACCACCGCGACGTAAATCATGCTGAGAATGAAGTTGAGCGTGCCGCCGAGGCCCGAAACGATACGCGCCGGATTATCCTCCCTGAAGTTTGGATACATGGCGCCCAGGCCGACCGCCAGCCCCGCCATCGCGAAATTCATCAGGAACATGGTCGCGCAGCATACGACGACCGCGACAGCGCTCAAGTTGAGGGCCATGCTCGAGACGACCATCAGCGCCTCGGTGAACACCAGCGTCATCGCGATGCTGAGGAAGAATTTCTGCAGGAGCAGCCGGCTGCGCTTGATCGGAGCGAGGCCGACGATCCAAAAACGTTTTCCCTCCAGACTGAACAACGGAAAGACGAAGCGCGTCGTCAAAACCGAGAGCACGAGGGCGCCGGCCGCCAAATTCAGAAACGCGATTCGCGTCTGCCACTCGGGAGCGAGGAACTTCTCGTAATTGTGCAGATTGCCGACGTAGACGATCAGCAGCCCAAAGAATACGATGAACTGCGTCCACTGCGACGGATCTCGCCAGAACATGCGGAGGTCCTTCATCGCGAGCGCCCGTATCGGCGAGTTCAGCGGCAGCAATCGCTCGAGCCTGTTCAGGATGCCTCTGCCCGCGGGGTAGTAACGCTTCAGGCTGAACCCGCGCAGGCCGGCCCAGCCGCCATAGTAGCCCAACCCCGCAAGCCAGAGAGAAATCACCAACAGCATCAGCGCGTTGCTGAGCAGCAATCCGAAATAGAACGACGCCTCGCGCAGGTTTCCGGCGCCCGCCGCGAGGACGCCCTCATTCAGCCAATGGCTCGGGAAGAACGGCGACTGCGTCGTCCTGAGCGCGGAGAGAATCTTATCGAGGGCGTCAAGCTGGCTGAGGTTGCTAACCGCGAATGAGCGGTACAGGAACACGAGGAATCCTATCCCAAGCAGCGCGATGACCGCAATGATCAGCTTGAAATTCATCCGCGGGAAAACGCGAACCAGTCCCATGATCACGAGGGCGCCGAGGAGACCGGCAATCAGGACGAACGGCAGGAAAAACAACGGGAGCGCCGGATAGAAATACCACTTGACCCGGAAAACGACGCCGTAGCTTATCATCAGGGGCATCCCTAGAAAAATGAACGCCCATGAGCTGTAGGCCAGCGCTTCCGCAAACCGGCACAGGAAGACTTCCTGACTGTCCATCGGCAGCGAAAAAAGGAACTCGGTCTCCGACGACCTGTAGAGCGTCGAGAAGGCAACCAGAATGTTGCTGAATACCAGCATCGCGAACAGAGTGAGGAAAAAAAGCGCGAGCACGCGCACCGCGAGGAGATCGCCGACCGGAAAATTAAAGAGGAAATCGAAGCCCTTATAGAACAGCCAGCAGCCGACCGTCAGGAAGATGAACATCCACGTCGAGACGACTACCAGCTTGAGCTTCGATTCGTTTCGAAGCGATCGAATCACATTGCGCGCGAGGCGCGCTTTGGCGGCGAGATAGACGATAAAAAAATTCACGATATCAGGCGGAGCGGGAAGGCCTCATCCGCCTATGCGGTCAAGGCCGACCCGGCCGACTCCTTATGCTTTCTCGTAGGAGACCGACCGAATACTGAGTTTGATCTTGCCGATGATCTGCATCAGCCTGGCCTGCTGTTCGAGGTCGCCCTCGAGCAGCTTGATGTGCGTCGCGTCGGCGACGGACTGCCCGAATGTCGGGTCCATTGCGACCCAGCGGCCGACGTAGACCTCCGGCCACGCATGATAATAGAAGCTTCCCTTGTGGTACACGAGTCCTATGGCGATCTTGGCCGGCAGGCCGAGCGAGCGCGCCAGCGCGACAAAGAGCGTCGTGTGCTCGTTACAGTCGCCTTCGCGTTTCTCGAGCACCTCGACCGCCGACGGCAGCGAGAAGGTGACTTTCTTGTCGATGTTCTCGAACAGCCACTGGTTGATCCGCTCCGCCACCACAAGCCCGTTGGTTTCGCCATTGGCTATTTCTGCGGCGAGCGCGCGGATGGCCTCGTCGTCGGACTGGATGAAAACGGTGGGAGAAAGCGTCTCTGCGAATTCGGCGCCGCTCACCGGCAAAGCCACGCACTGCGCAGGATCGGCTTTCACCATCTCGACGCGGATCAGTCCCTGTTTTGCGTCGGCGAGCGTCTGGTATGCGCCATCAAGCTCGAACTGGCCGAGATCGATGCCCGTGATCAAAGCCTCGAGCCGGCGCGCCTGCTCGGGCGTATCGATCCGGACGTCCGACGGCACGGCCATCATCTTGGCGATGTCATAGCGAAGAGGAGGTCCCGCCTGGTTGCGGAACTCCTGTGCGACCGAACGATCTTCCCGGATGAGCGTCCACCCAAGCGGAGTGCTCTCCTTCAGGGTTTCGCCGCTCTCGGTCACCCACGCCGTGAAAGTCAGGCCCTGATACTTTGTGTCCACCACGTATACATCGATCTCTTTGCCATCAAATTCATACGGCTCCATCCCCCTAACCGTCACTTTCGCCATGTTGGTTGAGAGCGTGAACGGGTCGAGGATCTGGATAGAGTACGTGACGCCGACCTTCAAGTCGGGCAGGTAAAGGAGCGGTGTCAGACTGTTGGAGATATTGACGTCTTCATTGACCGTCGCCGTCTTGCGAAATACGCGCCCGCCGGAGAGCACGTCAAGCAGCAGGTTATTCCCATCGCGCCTGCCGTCGAGTTGGATTTCGTGGTCGGCTGAGTTCAGTTTGCAGGTGAACGCGCGCATGCGGAAGTCGCCATCGGTATGGAGCAGTCCCTCAAAATTTACCTGCAGCGGCTGTTCCATCAGCATGAGCTTCATGAAGGTGCGATTGAGCACGATGAAGCCGGGTTTTTCCGAGCCGTAAGTTCGGTTGACCGTGGTATTGGAATAGCCGATCTTCTCGCCTTCGTAGTAGATGCCCATCCACTGCTCCTTGAAGGAGAGCTCGGGCGTGAGCGAAGCTGCGATGCTGGTCGAGCCGGTCGGCAGGCGTGTAAGGAAGAGTTCCTTGCGCACGAGTTGCCCGTTCATGACCGCCCAAAAGATAACGACAGCGATAACAATGGATACTTTGCTTCTTCCGGATTTTACTACTGGCATGCTCCCTCGTTTCGTTGCCGGGACGGCCGTCCGATGCGCCGGCCGAGCCGGATGCTTCATGAAAGGTGTGGTAGGGGACGGTTTGTGCTGATTGCCGCAGTCACGAGCCGCAGCATTTCTTGTATTTCTTTCCGCTGCCGCACGGGCAAGGCTCGTTGCGGCCGATCTTATCGCCGACCTTGACGGGAACTCTTGCCGGCTTGCTCGATCCGTCGCCGGCGATAAGCCGCGCCGGCTGTTTCGGCGCTTCGCTCAATGCGCCCGGCGATGACGAATCGTGCGAGGTCAATGTCGCCTCCGCCGGTTGCGGCTTCGGTTCGAGCTTCTTTTGGATTTTTTGCGGTTCGCCGACTTGCACGCGGAAGAGGAATTCCGCGGCGCCCAGCTTGACGTCGGCGATCATTTCGCTGAACAGGTTGTAACCTTCGTGCTTGTACTCGACCAGCGGATCTTTGCCGCCGTGGGCCCGCAGGCCGATGCCTTCTTTCAGCAGGTCCATCGCGTACAGGTGATCTTTCCATCGAGAATCAACCGATCGCAGAATTGCGACACGCTCGATCTCGCGCATTGTCTCGGGTCCGAATCGCCGCTCGCGGTCGTCATATGCCGCCCGGACCGCCTGCTGCAGCCGGTCGAATATGTGCTCGGCCTCGACGGTCTCAAGGTCGACGTGGTCGAACCGGACGAGGATCGCGAGGTGGCGACGCAGCCAATCGGACAAACCGCGCAGGTTCCACTCGTCGGGCAGCGTGTCCGGCGGCACGAACTCCTCCATTTTCTCTTCAAGGAGGTCGTCGACCATCTCGAGCATGTGCTCTTTCAGGTTATCTTCGTCGAGCGAGCGCTGGCGCTCGGCGTAAATGATCTCGCGCTGCTTGTTCATGACGTCGTCGTACTTGAGCAGATGCTTGCGGATCTCGAGGTTGTGCGCCTCAACCCGCTTCTGCGCCGTCTCGATCGAGCGCGAGACCAGCGAGTGCTCGATCGGCTGGTCCTCTTCAATGCCGAGGCGATCCATGATCTTCATGATGCGGTCGGATCCGAACAGGCGCATCAGGTCGTCTTCGAGTGAGATATAAAAGCGCGACGAACCCGGATCGCCCTGCCGGCCCGCACGACCACGGAGCTGATTGTCGATGCGCCTGCTCTCGTGACGCTCCGTGCCGATGATGTGGAGTCCGCCGAGCTTTGCGATGCCTTCGCCCAGCTTGATGTCGGTGCCGCGGCCGGCCATGTTGGTCGCAATGGTGACGGCGCCTCGCTGGCCCGCTCGCGCGACGATCTCGGCTTCTTTCTCATGATATTTCGCGTTAAGGATGTGATGGGGGATGCGCTCGGTACGAAGCATCTTGCCGAGCAACTCGGACTTCTCCACGGAAATCGTGCCGACGAGCGACGGGCGGCCAAGCTTGTGCATTTCCCTGACCTCGTTGATCACCGCCTTGAATTTCTCCCGCTCGGTCTTATAGATGCAGTCCGAGAAATTGTGGCGGATGAGCGGACGGTTCGTCGGGACAACCACGACGTCGAGCTTGTAGATGTCGTGGAATTCCTGAGCCTCGGTGTCGGCCGTTCCGGTCATTCCGGCCAGCTTGTCGTACATTTTGTAATAATTCTGGAGGGTGATGGTTGCGAGCGTCTGGTTTGCCTCGCCGACTTTCACGCGCTCCTTCGCCTCGAGCGCCTGGTGCAGGCCGTCGCTGAAGCGGCGGCTCGGCATCAGGCGGCCGGTGAACTCATCAACGATAACGACTTTATTGTCGGAGACGATATAATCAACGTCGCGCTCGAACAGTGAATACGCGCGCAGCAGTTGCGAGACGGCGTGAATGCGCTGGCTGACGGTATTCATGCGGTCGTACAGTTGCCAACGTTTGGCCTCGAGTTCCATTTCGCGCTGGAGCTTGATATCGTAATCGAGCGACTTATCCGCCCGCAGGCCCTCAAGTTCCCGATCGAGTGCGTGTTCTTCCTCGTCAATCTCCGGCAGGACGAACATATCGAGCTTGCCGGAAGAAATGGTGCGTCTGCCTTTTTCGGTCAGATCGGCCACATTGGATTTCTCATCGATCGTGAAGTACAGGTCGGAGACGAGCTTCATGATCGGGGATTCCTCTTTGCCGCCCATCAGTTTGTCGCCCATCAGGTCGAGTTCGGTGCGATGCACCAACCTCTGGAGCTTTGCATTTTCCATCAACGCGAGGAAGCGCTTGTCCTTGGGACTGCCCTTCTTCACCATGAGCAGTTTTTTGCCGGCCTCGAATTCGCTTCCGTTCTCGATGAGCGGCTCGGCCTCGTCCATCAGTTTCTTTGTGATGCGTTGCTGCTGGTGGTAGAGGCGGTCGACCGCGGGCGCAAGCGCCTCATACTGCTCGTTGGACTGCTCGACCGGCCCGGAGATGATGAGCGGCGTGCGCGCTTCATCGATGAGGACGCTGTCGACTTCGTCCACGATCGCATAGTGATGGCCGCGCTGCACCTGGCGCTCTTTGTGGATGCTCATGTTGTCGCGCAGGTAGTCGAACCCGAACTCGCTGTTCGTGCCGGAGGTGATATCGGCCCGGTACTCCTCCTGACGCTCGTCGGAGTCCATTCGCTGCTGCAAGCAGCCGGCGCTCAGCCCCAGGAATTCATATACGGGACCCATCCATTCACGGTCGCGGCTGGCCAGATAATCGTTCACGGTTATCAGGTGCACGCCTTTGCCGGCGAGCGCGTTCAAATAAATGGGCAGTGTCGCCACCAGCGTTTTTCCTTCGCCCGTGGCCATTTCGGCGATTTTGCCTTGGTGCAGCACCGCTCCGCCAATGAGCTGGCAGTCGAAGTGCACCATGTCCCACGTGATCTCGTGCCCTCGCACGTACCAGTTCTTGCCGTAGAGTCGGCGGCAGGCCTCTTTGACCAGGGCAAATGCCTCGGGCAGGATATCGTCCAGCGTTTCGCCCGCGCCCAGGCGGCGGCGAAACTCGGAGGTCTTGGCGCGGAGCTGTTTGTCGGAAAGCGCTAACAGGGCGGGCTCGTGCGCCTTGATCTCGTCAGCGATCGGTCGCAGTTTCTTGATGTCCCGCTCGTGCTGCGTTCCGAAGATTTTCTGTAATAGCTTGAATATCATGATTTAGTGGAGGGCTGCCGGGAATGGCTGCGAACAGTCTGGTACCCGGAGTTCTCCCCCAATGGGCCACTTTCCTGGTAATTAAAAAAATCAGGAAATCTCCTTAATTTTAGCAAAACCAGGGGGTAAATTCAAGGAAGTTCCGGCGTTCCAATAGGGCTTACGCATCTAAATCGGCCCTTGGGGGCGGATTTTTGCTGACTGCTCCTTCTTATTGGCTCTGTTGGGTTTCCTTTGTGGTTTTGGAGATG
>QZKU01000144.1 GCA_003598085.1 Candidatus Abyssobacteria bacterium SURF_5 | reverse complement strand
AAAACACCAAAGCTATCACTCAGAAGAAAAAGAACAAAAGCCGCCCTCGATCAAACTTTCCTACAGAAATTACTCGGAATTTAGATGCGTAAGCCCTGACTGACACCTTTACGGATTTCATGTCTGTTTGAATTCGTACGGGCGCCTGACCCCGAAGCAGAACCAGTCCCTCAATCATCGGGCACTCTTAGCGTCCCCGAAATTACGGGCCGGCAAATGGGACAGAGACCATGTTTTTATTTTAGTGGATTTAAATATAATAACGATAAAAATATGGTCTCTGTCCCCATATTTTTATCGAGCGGGGAGAACGATCATACCGGCTCTATTCGTAATATCATTGAGACGCTGCCGAGGCCGCCGGCGTCGAGGCCCGGGTCCAGGCACGCGATCGCGCCCATTGGAGCGGTCATGTCGCCGTTGGTGCTGCACCGGTCCAGGTATACCTGCGTCTTGGTGGCGAGCCCGCCGAGAAGACCCGGACAAAGCGGGCAGTCCGAGGCTTCCGTATCGATCCTGGAGCCGGTAATGACGATCTTCTGACCGACCTTCAAGCCTGCAGCACAATACTTTGATTTCGTAACTTCGGCGACCATTTTGTACTTCATCATGTTCTCGAACGCGTTCTTGAATTCCTGTTCCTGCGCGGGAGTGATCTTGGCCAAATCCTCATCGGAAACTTCAAGTACGTCTTTCGCATACGCCAGCAGCATTGGATCCTTCATTGTCTTTCTCCCATCATTGCCTTTTCTTCAGCGGGTTCATATAAATTCATGCATCCCCAGCCGCAAATCCGTTTTACCGCATCGGCCGCGCTCACCATTGCGGCCTCGATGCAGGTTCCGCCGAGCGCGCTGCTCACAAAGGAAACCCCTTGCAGCTCCGGTGTTTTTTTCAGGAAATCCAGCACGCTCCTATAGGCGCCGGGCGGATACAGCGCATTGACAAAGCTGTGGCGATGAACTCTCACCTCTTCTATGTATTTGGAGAATCCCGGTATCATGATCTCGATGTCTTCCTGCGCGTGCTTGATGATCTCCTCGTCGGGCAGCTTCATCAGATCGAGCGTCCTCGGATGGACGGCCCAGCCCGTGAGAATGCTCTTTCCACTCGGGCTCATCTCCGGTGCCTTGGAATGCTGGTCGATCGCAAAAACAAAGTTTCTGTTGAGGCCGGGATCGTTAAAATAGCACCAGATGTTTTTGTTCAGCGGGCGATCGAGGAAGAAGACCGGCATCGGAAGCTGCGCATAAAGAACCGATTCGAAGAAGCGCCGCTGTTCCGCCATCTCCTCCGGCAAGAGCGCCGCCGCGGCGGGTGGAGCGACGGCGACAACCACGTGTCCTGCTTTCCTGGCCGATCCGTCCGCCAATTCGACTCCTGCCACGCGCCCTCTTTCCGTCAGGATGCGCTGAACAGGCGCCTCATACTCGACCGGCAGATGCGTTGCCAGCGTTTCCGCAAATGAAGCGACGCCGCCTGTCAGAGTGATGTGCTTGTGGAGCGTGACGTTTTTAAACATGCTGATGAAATGATACAGGCTTGTCCATTCGGGCATTCCCGAACTCATGCCCATGCTGATCGGGGTGAGGAAATACTCGCGGAACATCCGATCGGAAGGAGAGGCGAACGCTTCCAGCACCTCCATGCTGTCATATTTCGGCAGGTCGCGTGCGATCCGGTATGCGGGTATGCGCGGACCGAACACGATGTGCCTGAGTACGAACCGATACATGCTCAAGTTGCCGCTCGGCCCGAGCAGCTTCATGTACGGGTTTCGGCGGTCATACAGACATGTGGACCCGTCTTTCAGCGAGTATTGGATGAGTCCCGAAATATATCTCTTGGCGCTATCGAGACCCAAAGCGGTCATCAGCTCGAATGCGCGGCGGTAATTTGAATGGTAGAACTGTGCGCCGATATCCGCCTTGTCGCCGTTGCGCTCCATCGTGATCATGCGTCCGGCGGGGCGATTCGACGCCTCCAGTATCTCGACGGTGAAACCGCGCTTGCCGAGCCGGTAGGCCGCCGACAGGCCGCCGATGCCGGCCCCGATGATAATGACCTTCCTGTTTTCCACCGCCCTTCCTCCTGTCCGGTTTCGAGAAGACTAGCAGTAACTCGTCTGATAAATGTGATGAGGGAGTCCCATCACTGTGCTGCAGCCGTTATCGGTTATGACAACCAGGTTCTCATATTGGAAAACGCCCTCGCCGCCGAACCTGCGAAGCGCGGACGCCCCGAGCGACTCGACCTCGAACGTCATGCCGGGCTCGAGAATCGTTTCGTCCGTTGCGCCGAGCACCGGCGGCTCCTGCACGTCAAGCCCGATTCCGTGGCCGTACATCTCGAACGTCATCAGCCCGCCGTCCTGGATGACATCGTTCACCGCTTTCCACACTTCCTTCGCCTTGATTCCGGGCCGCGCGGTTTTTGTGGCCGCTTCAAACCCTCTGCCGATGGTGTCCCAGTAGTTCTTCCAGGTCTCCGTCGGCGGACCGACATTGATCATGCGGCCCATGTCCGCCCAGTAGCCCTTGTAACTGACGCTTATGTCCATTGAAAGATAATCGCCGCGGTTAATGGTGCACCCGTCGAAATGATGGCCGGTATCCCACATGCCCTCGCGATCAGACCCGCACATGATGTGCCCGCTCTTCACCCAATCGGCGCCCTGCTCATATCCCGCGCAGATGAATATCTTGCCGACCTCATGCTCGGTCATGCCGGGCCGATACTTCTCGACGACTGTTGACATCGCTTGCTTGTGGATCCTGGCGGCGGTCGCGAGACGATCTATCTCGAGGGGAGACTTGATCATGCGGCAGCCCCAGATGACCCGGTCGCCGTCAATGAATTTCGCGTCCGGCAGCGCGTCCATCAGGGCGTGGATATCGTTCAGGGGGCGGGGAATCCACGTGTGCCCGAGTTCGCCCATCTCGAGGCCGATCCTTGCTTTCCCGTAACCGATGTCCTTGACGGCTTCGGCGACGTCGCGCGGAAACTGGCGCTCGGAGCTTACCTGGTGCACGTCCTGCTGCGTCCTGATGTCGCGAATCCAGCTCTGCCCTTCAACCGTCCACCGGAAAAATTCGCCCGTGACGACGAGAGGATCGCCTTCGATCGGGATCAAGGCGACCAGGGTCTGGATGCTGGGCAGGTGCCAATGCGTGGAAGTGAACGACGCAAAATAATGGCAATTCTGTTTGCTCCACAGCATGAGAAGGTCCATGTTCGCCGCGCGCATCAGCTTGCGCACCCTGTCAATTCGCGACTTCCATTCAGCATAGGGAACATCGGGAAATTTGGGGTCCGGCCCATAGAGCTCATAACCTGTCTCGGGCGTCAATTTCAAAGCCATTTCGATTCCTCCCTTTCAAACATGATCCTCTATTCCAGAGACTTCTAAAATCCCTGTGTTTAACCGTGATTCTCGCCCGCAAACGACGTGCCGCGAAAGATCAAAAGAGTGAGCCCTAAGGTGTGACAGCAAAGCACCCAATCCCTCTGTCTTTTCAATCCAAAATCCAAAATCCAAAATTACTACATGCTCCGGCCGCGCGGATTCAGATGAACTCCAATAGTCTCGAAGAGAAGCTTGTCTGCGGCCGCCTTTTCACAAATTGACCGGTCCATCGCCACCTGCAGATACAACCCCTCGAGAGCGCATACGATCAACAGAGCCGCCTGTTTCGGGTCGACTTCGGCGAATTCTCCCCGCGAGATGCCGTATTCGATAACTCCTTGCACTGCCTTTCGAAAACGCTTATAGGAATTCAACAATATCTTCCGAACCTCATCGTCCGTGCAGCCGGTATGATACAGATTCAGAAACACGCGCGCTGTCCGCTCGTTAAAGACAAGCTCCTGCGTGGCTGTCTCGATCATAATGCGGAGGCGCTCCCAGGAGCAGACGGATGAAGCAAGCCCCTCGAATTTTTCCTCCTGGCGCCGGACGAAATCATCGACGAAGGCAAGCGTTATCTCTTTTTTATCGCAGAAATAATAGTGCAAAGCGCCGTAGCTGACATTGGCCGCCCTGGCAATATCGCGGATGCTTACCTCTTCATGTCCCTTATGTGCGAGGCAATCATACAAGCCGGAAATGATCTGTTTTCGCCGCTGCTTCGCTACATCTCTTTTAGCCATAACTCTTTTTATATTAACACATTATAATATTTGTTGGACGCCCAACATTATATCACTTGCCGCGCATTCTGTCAATAGAGAAAAAGAAAAAAATCCGATTATGGACGCGCAGCCGTCGGCGGGTGGCGGATTTCCGGAAAAAAATCCGGCGGCGCATGCAGCACGCCGCCGGAAGCATTTCCATGCAGCTGGTTTACAAATCTTTTGTTCTCACTCTACGAGGCTCTTAACGCCATAAGCCGAAGCCTGTGCCACCATTCATTGCCTTCCTTTAATAAGAGTCATCGTCGGGCTTCGATGTCCGTGCATCATCATCAAGGGCTCTCATTTACAGGTTATCCTGAAGGCGTCTTTACTCCGCTCTCTGGAGTGGAAAGGTCTTTGGTGAGGGGACAATCCCGAAGGACTTTAACTCTCCCGCGTATATTTTCCTACTTCTCCAGTTTCACCTCCACCGGTGTCTCGTGAAAAACGGTGTTGAAAACCGGCGAGAATTTCTGCGCCATTCGGATGAGTTCATCCCTTTGCTCGTCGGAAATGTCGGCATCGATATCGAAAAAGACGCGAATATTCTCGTAACCGACTTTGACATTGGGCGATATTCCAAGGAAGCCCCTGAGGTCGATATCGCCCTCGAGCCTTGACCGCACTCCTCGGATTTCTATTCCTTTGGCGGCCGCATGATACACCAGTGCCGATGTCAGACACCCGGCCAATGCCGTCAGCAAGTACTCGACGGGATTCGGCCCCTCGTCCTCGCTGAGGAGAACGGGATGCTCGCCCGCATCCAGCTCGAATGGCTTTTCATGCTGAATATCTTTCTGTACGCCAAAAAAATCCTTAATGGTTGTATGGTTGTGGCCCGCGTTGATCCATTTATTGTTCGCGCGAAACTTGAATTTCGCGAATGACGGCGTCTCCTTGATGGCTTCGATTGTATCGAACAGCTTATCAACGTCAACGCCATTAACGATTCGCTTCTTTGTGACCGATGTCTTCATTTTATGTTGCCTCCCATTTCGGGATCTGTTTATCGTGCCATCCGATCTATCCGTCGGATGTAGTAAACATCTTCCATAAATATCTTGTACAAAATCCGTGGAATCTGCAATTTCGATGAAATTCCGGCCTGCAGGGCCCTTGCTCCCAAACCAGGCAGGTGCGCAGGTGCGAAGAACCCCGACGGCTTCCCCGCCGCCGCGCCGGGTTGAAAAGATTTTTTCGGGAAAAGCCGCAGGAGCTGCTGTATAATAATCCGTCAACCTGCCTTTCAAAGGTGCGTTCCAGTCATCGGGAGGTGCTGCATGATCAGAAAATCTCGTTTGGTGCTCATCGTGCTGGTTCTGTTCTCTATTGCTTGTGGCTCGAAGATAACACAAGCGAATTTCGAAAAGATCCAGACGGATATGACACAGGCGGAGGTCTACAAGATACTTGGCGAGCCGACGGAGACATCGGGCGTGAGCATCGGAGAATTTTCCGGCGGCACGTCCACGTGGGAAGGCGATGACGGCGTCATCTCCATCCAGTTTCTGAACGGGAAAGTCGTGGCCAAGCATTTCGTGAAATCGAAAGAGGCTTCTTCCGAAGAGCGCGGCTGATCCGTACTCGCTAAACGCGCAAGACCTTGCCGGATCGTGAGCCTGTCTGCTTGCCCGCGGCCACCGCATGTTTTCCATTGATGAAGACGTGCTCGATCCCGATTGGCGCCTGCCTCGGCTCTTCGTAGGTTGCGGTATCGATGATCGTATCCGGATTGAAGACGACAACGTCGGCATGATATCCCTCTCTCAGCAAGCCGCGTCCGGACAGGCCGAGCCGATGAGCCGGTGCGGAAGTCATTTTCCTGATCGCCTCCGCGAGGGTGAGCAGTTTCTCGTCGCGGCAGTATCTGCCGAGGATGCGCGGGAACGCGCCGTACACGCGCGGGTGCGGTCTCCCGCCGAGCAGCCCGTCGGTGCACACGATTTGCGCGGGATGCCGCATGATTGTCCTTACGTCCGCCTCATCGGAGACGAAGATAATCATCGAGACCGCCAACTGTTCCTCGATGAGCAGATCGCAAATGGCGTCGATGAAGGGCTCGTCCACCGCCTCGGCCAGCTCGAACAGGTTTTTGCCCTCGAGATGCTTGTTTTTCTCGGTGGCGACCGCCGAGACGCGGATGTCGCTCGGGGCGACCCCGCTCGAGGAAGTGCGGGCGGCCATCTCCTCGACGATACGCTGGCGCACCTGCGGCTCCTTCAGGCGCTCGACCATCCGCTCCGAGCCGCCGTCCTGCAGCCATTCCGGCAGCAGAGCAAAAAGCATGGTGCTTCCCGCCGTGTACGGATACTGATCGAAGGTTATCTCGAGACCCTCGCTGCGCGCGCGGTTTATCTTCTCGAGCAGCTCGCCCGCGCGCCCGTGCTGCGGTTTGCCGGCGACCTTCAGATGTGAGATGTGGACGGGCGCGCCGGACAGCCGCGCCACCTCGAACATCTCCTCCATTGATTCCATCACCGCGGAGTCTTCGTTCCGGACATGCACCACAAAGAATTTTCCGCGCTCCTTCAGGACGTTGCACAATTCGGCGAGTTCGGTCAGGTCCGCGTACGGGCACGGCGGGTAAATGAGACCGGTTGACATGCCGGCCGCTCCGTCCTCGAGGCTCTCGCGCAGAAGCAGCTTCATCTGCTTGAGTTCCTCGGCAGATGCTTTGCGATTGGCCATTCCCATCACCCACAGCCGGAGCGAGCCGTGCGGAACGAGCGAAACCAGGTTCGTGGCCGGCCTCACCTTCTCCAGCGCGGACAGATATTCGCCGAACGAGTTCCAGTCCCATTCGACGCCGGCGTCTCCGAGCAGGCCCGAAAGGTGGCGCCGCCAATCGGCCTTGTGCTCGTCCTTGATCGGCGCGACCGATTGGCCGTCCTGCCCGAGCACCTCGGTTGTCACACCTTGCATCACCTTCGCCGTCGCCTCCGGTTCGACGAAGATCATCAGGTCCGAATGGCTGTGCATGTCGATGAAACCGGGACAGACCGCGAGGCCGGCGCAATCGATAGTCTCGCGCGCCGCCGCTCCCGCCAGTGCGCCCATCCGCTTTATCTTCTTGCCGCTGATTCCTATATCCATCAGCGTCGAGGGATTGCCCGCGCCGTCAAAAACCTGCCCGCCCTTTAATATGAAATCGAGCTCGCGATCCTTTCCCATTGTATCCTCCGATTCAGGCACAGATTTTGTTGACCTGTCTTTTGGCATCCGCACGACCAGCCCATGTCAGTCCTCTGGCTCCGGCCCGAGTTAAACCGGTCCCAATGCGGCCTATCTTCTGCTGTGGCAGGGTTCGAGTCATTCGCATTCTTCTGATGTTGGCTTTTTAGCCCGAGTGTATCACACCGCGTTTAATCGGTGCAAAAATGGGAAAGACCTTCGACTGGCAGCCCTTGTCGTTGTTGGACGAATTCTGTTGCGATTATTTTCTATGCGGTGGAAGAAGGGGGAAGACTTTATGGTAGGCTGACTTTTTCGGCCTGGGCCTTGGTTGTTTCATCAGATCGAATCGGCAGAGTTATCACGACGGTGGTCCCGTCTCCCGGTTTGCTGCGCACGTTGAGGCTGCCGCCATGGGCATCGATTATTTTTTTGCTGATGGCAATCCCCAATCCTGTGCCCAGGATCTTGGTGGTGAAGAACGGTTCTCCGATTCGATTCAAGGTCTCTTCAGACATGCCGGGGCCGTCGTCAGATACGGAGAGATCCAGACACTCGGAGCCTTCGCGCTCAAAGAAATTTGATGATATCCAAATGTTCCCGCTGTTGTTAAGTGCCTCGATGCCATTGGAGAGAACGTTGACGAGAACCTGACTCAATTTGACCGGATCAACGACGATCTCCCTTTCTTCTTGCTCAAGTTCGACATGCACGGCGACATTATCGGTTTTGTGAGATAGCATGGAAACGACTTTCCTCACCAGCGCGCCATACTGCACCGGCGATAACGTCAGGCTCACGTGCCGGGAATATTCCAACAAATCGCTTATTATCTTGTCGAGGAGGGTGACGCCGTGCTGGATTTCCTCGATGATTTCCATCTTGTCCGTATCGTCCCCCATGTGGATTTGCAATGTCTCAACGCCCAATCGGATATGTTGAAGCGGATTTCGCGCTTCATGCGACACCACCGCCACCATTCTCCCGATCGCCGCCATGCGCTCGGCCTGCTGCAATTCGGCCACTTTCCGCTTGACCTCTTTGTCCAGGTCTTCGGACAGGATGCGATACTTCCGTTCATTTTCTTCGAGACGCCGGACAATTGGATTCCCGATACGAAGGAACAAGATGCTTCCCACAGCAATCAACACCAGGCTGCACGTTCCGACCAGCAGCCCCGCCCGCAGGAACGGTCTTCTCACTTCCGTCAAATCTATTTTGGCGACCAGTCCCCAACCTAATTCCGGCACCGGCTCGTATGCCGCGAGCACTCGTTTCCCCCGATAATCGATGAGGATGTCGGTTCCCGATTGGCCAAGCAGAGCCCTGCGCATTGGTTCGCCGAGGTTCGACGAAATCGGAATGGGAAGAGGTTTGTCCAGATCATGATGCCGGTGGCGCAGGAGAAAGACGATATTTTCGCCCTCGCGTTTGCCGAGGGTGAATTCGCCGGTATCTCCGAAGCCCTTGAAATTGGCGTGAGCCCTCGTGACGATTTTCAGAGCGTCGAGCAGGCCTTCGTCGGAGCCAAGGTCTGTTCCTCCTCCGCCCCGCGCCTCCTCGTCGACAAGCGCCCCCATCAGGCGCGCCCGACTCTGCACGGCCTCTCTCAGGCGCTCTCTTTGCCCATTGAGGGCAACCTGATAGAGCGTAACCGCGGTCATCCACACTGCAAATATGACAACGAGCGCCATGACGGCCGCAAGGATAACAATACGATTTCTTTCACGCACCGGGAACCGGCCCCCCCAGAAGATACAAATGGAGAACGTTCTCCAACTCCTATTGTAGCAGAATGAGCGTGGAAAAAAAGGCGGGCCTTGATTTAGCTCGAAAAGGAAGGTTCCGGAAAGAAGAAATCATCTCTCAGCCAGTCCATTTGCTCCGGCAGGGTGGCCATGAGTTCGCGCTCGGAGGCCACATCTTCGTAAAACAGAAGGAACATCGGAAGCGACCTCGAAAAGGCAATCGCAGAACTTTCCAAAGATTCCGCCTGATGCCCGTTTTGCTCTCCTGCCACATCTGAGAGCCGTTGAAAGACGAACCCGATGACCTGCTCTGCGGGCTTCCCGTCTGTATCACTGCGGATGGAACATCTTCATCCGGTTTCAAGGGTTCGAGTAATTCGTATAAGTCGCGGTCAAAGAACTCGTTAGGTGCTTTGTAACGAATTTGTCAACAACTACGTCATTGGTGGCAGACGGTAAAGGCAAAAAGGCAAAAATGGTGAAGGATGGGTGACCCCCTGGTTTCTTTTCCCTCAGGGAGTGACCATGTTGACGAGCTCAACGCGCTCTTCATCCTCCGGATTTACTTCAAGCACCGTGCCCACACCAGGGGCATAATATTTGAATTCTATGACATCGGGTTCTAAAGGGTTGAAGTCTAATGTTTCCAGAACATCCTCAGAGAATGTGCCGAACGGGACGCTTACCGTTTCTTCATCTCTGCTCTTCACTGCGGCCACGTCTTCGGCGTCGCCAAGGGCAAATTCCTGGCGATAGGCGTCTCCCGGTTGTGGATTTGCCAGCATGATGTAACCCGGCTTGGCAAAGTCCTCTCCCGCTTCCCACGAGCCCTCGATGTCCTTCAGTTCGCCATCCTCGAAATTCATCGCTAATTCGCCGAAATACCAGACATTGCCGCATTTATCCTGAGCATACCAGTCACGCGTGTCTTCGATTAATACCTCTTCGAATTCTTCATCGATTTCCCAGACCCTATCATGGACGACGATGCAGTTGACACCTAGAATCTCCTTCACCTCGAACAGAACCTCGACCAGGATTCTTTCAAGAGGAGTTCCCTCGGCGTCGATCGCAATATATTCCCAGATTGTTCCCGGAGTGAGAGGGAAATGGGGGTTGGGCGTAAAGCTTTGTCCGCCATTGATGACCGCATCGAAGTCGATAAAATCCTCCGGGTGAATTGCCGGATCGTAAGCTGCTTCGCCCAGTTTCTCACAAATCTTCAATCGGGCTTCTCGCTGATCTCCACACAATTCTTCAGCCTCCGCAAACGCTTCTGCGGCTGCCTGCACGCAGACATGCCTCCCATACGGGTCAGAGAGGTTCAAGCAGTTTCCGATAGTGATCCCAAAATCATCCTTTATCTCGTGGTTGCATGCCTTGTATGCGGCCGATGCCGTTTTCGTACAACAAGGGCATGGCGCAGTATCACTGTCGGATGCTGACGCGGGACCGCTTGTAAGGGCGATCGCCGCAAATAGAAATAGCAATATGGAGCCTGCTTTGCTGGGAATGCCCTTCATCTGAACACCCTCCTTTCAAGACACAACCCCACTCCAATTTCAGTCAATCTAATGTTTTTCCCACCGATCTCGGCTTTCGATAGAGCCAACTTGATGAGCTTTCGCGACTCTTCCCTCCCTTCCTTGTGTGCGTCGCCCTTATACCGAAAATAATTCGAATTTTGTGAAGACTATGTCATATCTCCATTATGGCCGCAACATTCCCCGCCCGTGGCGCTGCCGCCAGGAATCCATCTTAAGAATCAAATCCGTAGATGACGCAAAAGCTCGCTCCCGTAGCGCGGGCATCCTACCTGCAATTTTTTGAAATTTTGAACTATCTTTTACAGGTGACACAGTCCCCCGCCTGTGTTTTTTTCCGGCTCGCGTCTCGCGCGATCATTCCCCCTTTACTGAAGGGGACTGAGGGGGATTTCCTCTCCTCCCGCCTGCGTTCGGGTCAAGTCCCCCCTGCCGCCGGGAAACCAAGATCATGGCGCCCGAGCGCGAAGACCAATGCTTTGAACTGACCTCCTCCTTATGGTAAAATACTTTTCCAGTAGGACCACGATGAGGAATGTCCCCCTCACCCTGGTCCTCCCCTAGCCCTCTCCCTCAGGGAGAGGGCATGCGCCTTCGAATCTTTCGATTGTCTGGCCGTCGCATCTTTGCTTTTACCCTCCGAATCCTTCCGCCGACTGGTGAGGAAAGAGATGCTCTGGCTTTCACACGTGAAGAATCAGGATCAGCCGCAAGACGTTTATCAAGCTTTGGCTCTCAGGGAAACCGCTCTGCGGCGATTGGTCGCGGAAGCGGGCGAAAGTCTGGATGATATCCTGGCGCCGCCGAAGACAGATGACGCGACGGCTGCCGGTTTCTGCCCGATGTGCTCGTACGAATATCAGGATGGCGTCGCTCTCTGTCCCGACTGCGGTTTTCCGCTGGAGATGTTCAGGGAGCGGACGCCGCTCGCCCATTGAAAGTCTTTTCTCCCTCTGCAGTCACTCCAAAGATAGAGCAGCAAAACGATGCTTGTAAAGCCTTTTCGCCATATGCTATATTGAAAAGGATTTTACGGGAGCAATCCTTTAAGACTTCAATCGGGATCATCAAGAGCGGCAAAGCATCAGTTGTGCGCGGCGGAATCATATGCCATATCAGAACCTGCAGGACTTCATACATGCTCTTGAGCGGGCGGGCGAACTGAAGAGAATCAAGGCCTCGGTTTCGCCTGAGCTTGAGATCGCGCAGATAAGCGATCGCGTCTCGAAGGAACACGGGCCGGCGCTGCTGTTCGAGAACGTCAGCGGGCACAACATCCCGCTGCTCATCAATGCGTTCGGCTCGCAGAAGCGGATGGCGATGGCGCTCGGGGTCGAAGACCTTGATTCGATCGGGCGCGAGATCGAAGAGATCATCCACATGCCGCTGCCCGCCGGAATTGTCGAGAAGCTGAAGATGATCCCGAAGGTCGCTCAGTTCGCGAAGTTCCCGCCGAGAAAGGTCTCGCACGCACCTTGCCAGGAGATCGTTATCAACGAGCCCTCCCTCTCGCTCCTGCCGGTAATCAAGTGCTGGCCGCAGGACGGCGGCAAATTCATCACGCTGCCGATGGTGTTCACCAAGAGCCTTTCGGACGGCACGCGCAACTGCGGCATGTACCGGCTGCACGTGTACGATGAGCGCACCACCGGCATGCACTGGCACATCCACCACGACGGCGCGCGCCATTTCCGCGAATACTGTGCCGCCGGCAAGCGGATGCCGGTCGCCGTCGCTCTCGGAGGAGATCCGGCAGCGACGTATGCCGCCACCGCTCCGATGCCCGCGGGCGTCGACGAGATGCTGCTTGCGGGCTTTCTGCGCAAGAAGCCGGTCGAGATGGTCAGTTGCAAGACAATCGATATGGAAGTGCCCGCCGAGGCGGAAATTGTCCTCGAGGGTTATGTTGACCCGCACGAGGAGCGCATCGAGGGCCCATTTGGAGATCATACCGGCTACTATTCGCTTGCCGACGTATACCCCGTGTTCCACGTCGAGTGCTTGACGCATCGCCGCAATCCCGTTTATCCGGCCACAATTGTCGGCAAGCCGCCGATGGAGGACTGCTACATGGGCAAGGCGACCGAGCGCATTTTCCTGCCGCTCGTGCGCACGCAGATACCCGAGCTTGTGGACATGAACCTGCCGCTGTTCGGCGTGTTCCACAACTGGATGTTCGTTTCGATCGACAAGCAGTACCCGTTCCAGGCGAAGAAAGTGATGCACAGCATCTGGGGACTCGGCCAGATGATGTTCACGAAGATCATCGTTGTCGTCGATAGGGACGTAAACGTTCAGAATGTGGACGAGATGCTGTGGCGCGTCGGAAACAATGTCGATCCAAGGCGCGACATCACCATTGTCGACGGCCCGCTCGACGTGCTTGATCACGCCTCTCCGCTCGCTCGCGCCGGCTCGAAGATCGGGATCGACGCCACGAAAAAAGGGCCGGGCGAAGGCCACATGCGGGAGTGGCCCGACGAGATCAGGATGAGCGAAGACATCATCCGGCTGGTCGAGAGACGCTGGAGCGAGTACGGGTTCCGATGAAGAGGGATGCCGCCGTCATTCGCTCGATGTTCGCCTCGATAGCGCGTCGCTACGATTTCCTGAATCACCTGCTCAGCCTCAACCAGGACAAGCGCTGGCGCAGCAAAACGGTGCAGGCAACAGCCTCGGGTAGTGAGAAGCTGGTGCTCGATGTCTGTTCCGGCACGGGCGACCTTGCCATCGAGTACGCGCGAAACATGAACGGTGCGGGGCTGGTTGTCGGGGGCGATTTCACGCCCGAGATGCTCGGCCTCGGGAAGAGGAAGCTTTCCGGCGCCGGCGGGACGGCGGGCAAGGTTGCGCTGGTCGCCGCCGACACGTTGCAGCTTCCATTTCTCGATGGCGCCTTCGACATCGTCTCGGTCGCATTCGGCATCAGAAACGTCTCCGATTTGAAGGGAGGCATTCGCGAGATGGCGCGCGTGACCAGACGAGGCGGAAAGGTCGTTGTCCTCGAGTTCAGCCTGCCGCAGAACAAGCTTATTGGCGGCATCTATCTGCTGTATTTCACGAGGCTGCTCCCGCTCGTCGGTCGCATGATTTCGCGTGCGGGGAACGATGCCTATTCCTATCTGCCCGCGTCGGTCCTCAAGTTTGCCTCGAAAGAGGAGATGGCGGCTTGCCTGGCCGACTGCGGACTTGTTAACATTAGTGTCAGGAGTCTGAGCCTGGGAATCGTTACCCTGTACGTCGCGCAAAAAGACAGCTGAGGAATCCAAAAATGACGACCCTGCCATCGGATCAAACGAAGAGGTTTACCGTTGCGATCAGCGGAGCGAGCGGAGCGCTCTACGCCGTGCGCCTGCTGCAGGCGCTGATCGAACGGGAGCACAAAGTTTACCTGACCATCTCCAAGCCCGCCTCACTTGTTCTCCAGCACGAGCTGAAGCTTGCGGTCGACCTGAGCCATTTCTCGGTCGAGCGTCTGGTTGGCCGGGCGGCGCCGCATGTGTCCTATTATCATTATGAAGATGTCAGCGCCCCGATTGCGAGCGGCTCGTTCCCTATCGACGCGATGGTCGTTGTCCCCTGCAGCATGTCGACGCTGGCGGGAGTCGCTTCGGGACTGGGCACAAACCTGATTCTGCGGGCGGCGGAGGTGACGCTGAAGGAGAGGCGCCCGCTCGTTCTCGTGCCGCGGGAGACTCCGCTTGGCATTATCGAGATCGAAAACATGTTGCGAGCGTCGCGGGCGGGCGCGTGCATCCTTCCGGCGGCGCCTGCTTTCTATCACGATCCGCGGGATATCGACGATATGGTCGGCTTTGTTGTCGGCAAGGTGCTGAACCAGCTTGGGGCCGGCGATCATCGGTTCGGTTGGGGAAAAGGCGCGTGAACTCGTTTTTTAGAAAAGTAAGAATAATCCTCGAAATGATAAAGTTTTCGCATACCGTATTCGCGCTTCCATTCGCGATCATGAGCGCGTTCCTCGCGGCCGGCGGCATGCCCGACAGCAGCCAGCTTTTCTGGATTCTGATGTGCATGGTGGGCGCACGCAGCGCCGCAATGTCGTTTAATCGGATCGCCGACGCGCGCTATGACGCGCTTAACCCCCGCACCGCGCAACGCCCGATTCCCGCCGGCAAACTGACCATTGCGGAAACCGCGTCCTTTTTGGTCGTCATGGCCGGCCTGTTCGTTTTCTCGGCATACCAGCTTAACCGGCTCGCATTTGCTCTGTCGCCGGTCGCGCTGGCGGTAATTCTCGGATATTCCTACACGAAACGATTCACCAGTTCATCTCATTTTCTGCTCGGGCTGTCGCTCGCGATCGCGCCCGTCGGCGCGTGGATCGCCATTTCCGAATCCATTTCGTTAATTCCTCTGCTGCTTGGTCTCGCAGTCTTACTGTGGACCGCCGGCTTTGACATCATCTACGCCTGTCAGGATGTGGAGTTCGATGAGCGGGTGGGCCTGTATTCACTGCCCCGCCGCATCGGGCTGGCGCCTGCCCTGTTTGTTTCCGCGCTCTTGCACGCCGCGATGGTGGGCATATTGCTGGTCGTTTCGGCGATTGCTCATCTCGGAGTAGCCTTTTTCGCCGGTATTCTGCTCGTCGCCGCTTTGCTCGTCTACGAGCACCTCATTGTTCGGCCGAATGACCTCTCGCGGGTCAATACCGCCTTCTTTAATGTCAACGGGACGGTAAGCGTCATCCTCATGTCGCTCACGATCCTGGACATCTACCTGAGCTAAGCTTGCCTCCTACAGACTTCCACTAATAAACCGCCGTTTTCCGCTGTAGTGTCTTCTATCTCCGTCCGCTTTGAAAACAAAAAAACGCCGCATGAGAACAATCCGCACAACTGAAATCATTCATGCGTGAACGATGCGGTTCATTGGGGGCCGAAAGCTGGCAATCGCTGCAAAATCAGTCTAGCGAGTAAATTTTCGGTAATGCATAATGTTAACAAATAATGAGTTTTCTGAAACAGCACAATCAAAGAGGAGAGGTGGCAAGGCAGCGATTTTTCCTGATAATCAGAAGTTCAAAAACCAGAGACAGCCGCAATATTCCCGCCGCCCTGAACCGTGAAGAGGCGGCAATTCATTACCTTTCGCCGCGGGCAACCCTCAATTGAAGCCGGTATCTCATCCTCATAACAAGAAGGAGATGGTGAGTGAGCAACAGCGAGTTACACCCCTGCGGAAACGGCCGGAATAAAGAAGATTCAGAGATCGATTCGGCGGAGCGCGGGGGATTTCGACCCACCGATCGCAGGAACAGAACGACCAACATCGACCTATCCCCGAAGCATGTTCTCATCATAGGCGGCGCCGGCTTCATTGGTTCTCACCTTGTTGACGAGTTGATGGTTCACGGGCATCGCGTGAGGGTCCTCGATAATCTTTCTCCCCAGGTTCACGGGGAACTGGGTACGTATCCGTGTTATCTGAACCGGGACGCCGAACTTGTTATCGGAGATGTCCGCGACGCAGATCTCTTAAACAAAAGCCTTCGGGGGATAGATGCGGTATTTCATTTCGCCGCCGCCGTCGGCGTGGGCCAAAGCATGTACCAGATCGACACGTATTCGAGTATTAATTCAACAGGTACCGCGGTCCTCCTGCAGAATTTGATCCGGTTTCCGGTCGCGAAGCTGATTATTGCTTCGAGTATGAGCATTTATGGAGAGGGGCTATATCGTGCTTCCGACGGGACTGTGCAGGCGGGTGTCATGCGAACGCACGACCAGTTGAAAGGCGGCCAATGGGAATTAATTGACGGCGACGGTTTGCCTCTTAGTCCGGTACCCACTCCCGAGACCAAACAGCCATCTCTGGCTTCGATATACGCGCTGACGAAATATGATCAGGAGCAAATGTGCCTAATCTTCGGCCGCAGCTACGGCATTCCGGTGGCCGCGCTACGGTTTTTTAATGTTTACGGAACGCGGCAGGCATTATCAAACCCTTATACCGGAGTTCTTGCCATTTTCGCCTCGCGTTACCTCAACGACAAGCCGCCTCTGATCTTCGAGGACGGCCTCCAGCGGCGTGATTTCGTAAGCGTCCATGACATTGTGCGCGCCTGCCGGCTGGCCCTTGAAAACACAACGGATGAATCCGTTTTTAATATAGGAAGTGGACATTCATACTCGGTCACTGAAGTGGCGAAGGCAATGGCAAAGGTAGTCGGAAAGGAGGACCTTCAGCCGATAGTGACGGGGAAGTATCGTATGGGCGACATCAGACATTGTTTTGCAGATATCGAACGCGCTGAAAAATTCCTCGGCTACAAACCCCGAGTCACGCTTGAGCAGGGGCTCGATGAACTGGCCGACTGGCTGCAGGGTCAAGAAGCGTTTGACGGAGTGGATCTGGCCAAAATGGAATTGGACAAGCGGGGACTTACCATATGAAAACGCCCAAAAAATTGCATACTTCCGCCGCTCCTGTCGTCGGTATTGTCGAATGGCTGCGACCGGGCGAATATGAGCACGTTGAGGCAGTGGTCGCCGACCTGAAGAAGCTGGACGTGAAAGAATTGCGGATGGCCGTCTCCTGGGCCGACTGGCACGCTGAAGGCGGCATGAAATGGTACGACTGGCTCATGCCGCGTCTGGCAAAAGAGGTCAATCTTCTTCCGTGCCTGAATTATACGCCGCCTTCTCTGGGCATTGTTCCCAAAGTTTCCTCGCCGCCTCGCGACCCGAAGGCGTACGCCGATTTTCTCGATGTCATTATCACCCGCTACGGGAACTGTTTCGACTATGTGGAATTATGGAATGAACCAAATAACCTGATTGAATGGGATTATTACCTGGACCCGGGCTGGAAAATCTTTTGCGAGATGGTTGGCGCCGCCGCCTACTGGGCGAAGCAGAGAGGCAAAAAGACGGTTCTTGGAGGGATGTCGTCGGCGGATTATCAGTGGCTCGATGTCATATGCCGAGCCGGTGTCACCAGATATATAGATGTCGTCGGCGTCCACGGCTTTCCGAAAACGTGGGAGTCGGCCTGGGCCGGCTGGACCCAATCGATTCAACAGATTCAAGAGGTGCTCGACCGCCACGGGATAGGCGCGGAAATATGGATAACCGAGGCAGGCTACTCGACGTGGCGCCACGACGGTTTCCGCCAGCTTAAGGAATTCGTGAAATTTCTTGACGCGCCCGTCCCGCGCGCCTACTGGTATGCGGGTTATGATCTTCACCCGGAATGCGCGCACCAGGAAGGTTTTCATCAGGATGAGCGGCATTATCATTTCGGACTGAAACAATGTCAAGGTACAGAGAAACTGTTGTACCGCATCTGGTCGGCCGAGGGCATCGAAGGAGTCAGGGCATTCGACCGAATGTATAGTTCGAATGGAGAGGGCCGAAAGGCTGACCTCGTTCTCCCTCGAATGAGGCTCCCGCGCGACGGCGGCAACAATTCGAAGTCCGACGTTCTCATCACCGGTGGAGCGGGCTTTATCGGGACCAATCTCGCCCATAGGCTCCTTTCGCAAGGGCGCACGGTTCTGCTCCTGGACAATCTCTCGCGGTCGGGCGTCGAAAAAAACGTGAAATGGCTGCGGGAACTGCATGGCCATTCCGTCAGACTCCAGATTGCGGACATTCGCGATCCTTTTGTCGTCAAGGATGCGGTTCGAAGCGTCGAGGGCATATTTCATTTTGCCGCGCAGGTGGCTGTAACCTCGGCGCTGATCGATCCCGCGACCGATTTCGAGGTGAACGCCCGCGGCACCCTGAATCTTCTTGAAGCTCTCAGGACGCTGAGAAACCCGCCGCCGCTCCTGTTCACCTCAACAAATAAAGTGTACGGAGAGATGAAGAGCGTGAGACTCTGCGAGGCGCCCACGAGATATCGACCTGCGGAATCCATCATACACTCTCACGGATTTGATGAATCCTTTCCGCTCGATTTCTACAGCCCCTACGGTTGCTCGAAAGGGACGGCCGATCAATACGTGATCGATTACGCCCGCACATTCAATCTGCCCGCGGTCGTTTTTCGCATGAGCTGCATCTATGGCACGCGTCAATTCGGAACCGAAGATCAGGGATGGGTTGCCCATTTCCTGATCCGCTCGCTGCAGGGAGAACCGATAATTCTTTATGGCGACGGCAAACAGGTGCGCGACATTTTGTTCGTCGAGGACCTGATTGACGCTCTGCTGCTGGCGCACAAGCACATCGACATCGTCTGCGGAAGAGCCTTCAATATCGGCGGCGGCACGAACAACACAACCAGCCTCCGGGAAATACTCGATCTCATTGCCGAATTGCGGGGGGAGCGGCCGGAAATCAAATTCGGCCCCTGGCGCAAAGGGGATCAGCGCTATTATGTTTCGGACACGAGAGCCTTCAACGCCGCCACCGGTTGGACTCCGAAAACAAGTGTCCGGGAAGGAGTCGAAATTCTTCATCGCTGGCTGCTCGAGAATGAAAGTCTTTTCCGTGTCGAATCGCCCGCAAGAGAAATCGCCTCATGAACAAACACGTCCTGCAAACAAGCATTCACCGAGAAGAGCACCTTGAACGCGCCCGTGAGACAGGAAAGTCTGCCGTCTTTGCCGGACCCGAACGCATCGAGCTCATCGAAGCGCCGATTCCGACCCCGGCCGAAGGCGAGGTGCGAATAAAAATAGAAGGATGCGGCGTGTGCGCATCCGATTTCCCTGTCTGGGAAGGCCGCCCCTGGTTTCATTATCCTCTTCAACCCGGCGCGCCCGGACATGAGGCGTGGGGCCGAATCGACGCCGTCGGACCGCGAGTAGACCACCTCCAACCCGGCCGGCGAGTGACTTTCCTTTCCGAGCGCGCGTACGCCGAATACGACATTGCTCCCGCAAACACAGTTATTCCGTTGCCGGACGCATTGAGCGGAATCCCATTCCCCGGCGAGCCGCTCGGATGCGCCATGAACATTTTCCATCGCAGCAACATTGAACGCGGACAAACGGTGGCGATCGTCGGTATCGGATTTCTCGGAGCGCTCCTCACGATTCTTGCGGCTCGGGCAGGCGTTCGAGTCATCGCTGTTGCGCGGAAAAAACATGCGCTCGATCTCGCCTCATCTTTGGGCGCGAGACAAGCTATCCTCATGGATGATCATTGGCGAGTCATCGAGAACGTCAAGAAACTGACCGGCGAGAACTGGTGCGAGCGCGTGATCGAGGCGACCGGGCAGCAGTGGCCTCTTGACCTGGCCGCAGAACTGACATCTGTTCGCGGGCGGCTGATCATTGCGGGCTATCATCAGGACGGCCCCCGCCAGGTGAACATGCAGTTGTGGAACTGGCGCGGCCTTGATGTGATAAACGCTCATGAGCGCGATCAGTCAATTTATATGAAGGGGATACGCGAAGCGGTAGATGCCGCGGCCCGGGGAGAGCTGCCCTTCCAATCCCTCTGCACGCACACCTTCCCGCTGGAGCAATTGTCCGAGGCTTTCCAATTGCTGCGTTCGCGTCCGGATGGTTTTGTGAAAGCGCTTGTCTTCCCATGAGCAAGCTCGATAACAGCGTGCGCGTTGCCCGCAAACGGATAGGTTTCCTTGGCGTCGGCTGGATCGGCCGCCATCGACTCGAATCGCTGGCGAAGGGCGAAATGCTGGAGGTGGCCGCGATCGCCGACCCGCTACCGGAGGCGGCAAGAAAGGCTGCCGAATGCGCGCCCCACGCCGAGTTGTGCGGCTCACTGGATGAATTGCTTCAGTGCGGGCTTGATGCGGTCGTCATCGCCACGCCGAGCGCTCTGCATGCGCAGCAGTCGATCTCGGCGCTTCAATGCGGCCTGGCTGTCTTCTGCCAGAAACCGCTCGGCCGCTCATTTGCCGAGGCTGCATCGGTCATTGACGCCGCCCGGAAAGCTGATCGGTTGCTGGCGGTCGACCTTTCCTACCGCCATCTGCGAGGAATACAATCGATCCGCGGGCTGATTCGAAGCGGCGAAATTGGCGAAGTATTTTCGGTCAATCTCGTTTTCCACAATGCATACGGGCCGGACAAGCCGTGGTTTTATGAGCCGGAGAAGTCCGGCGGCGGGTGCGTCATCGATCTGGGCATTCATCTCGTCGATCTCGCGCTCTGGACGCTCGACTTCCCGCGAGTCAGACGAGTTTCGAGCAGGCTCTTTGCCAAGGGCAAGCCGCTTGCAGACCGGCTCGAGTCCGTCGAAGATTACGCGGCGGCTCAACTGACGCTCGAGAGCGGCGCGGTGGTCACCCTCGCGTGCTCGTGGCATCTTTCGGCCGGCTGCGACGCAGTGATCGAAGCGTCTTTTTACGGCACGGCGGGAACGTTATCGCTCATGAATGTGAACGGCTCGTTCTATGATTTTCAGGCTGAATTGTTTCGCGGGACTTCCCGACAAGTGATAGCGAAGCCGCCGGACGAATGGGGCGGTCGGGCCGCTCTTGAGTGGGCGTGGCAGCTTGCTGAAAACAGCCGCTTTGATCCCGCTGTTGAACAGGTGGCCGCGGTTGCCGCCGTTCTTGATGAAATTTATGAACATTCGGCGCTATCCATTTTCGAAGGAGAACATGTATGGCAGGGGAATCCAGGAAAACCACCAATCATGACGTGATCCGGAAGTGGGTGGAGAAGAGGGGCGGGCGTCCCGCAACCGTGAAAGAAAGTAAAGATACAACGGGCGCGGGCATCTTGCGAATCGATTTCCCCGGTTACGGCGGAAAGGAACAACTGGAAGAGATCGATTGGGAAACCTTCTTCCAGAAATTCGAGGAATCGAAATTAGCTTTCCTTTATCAGGAAGAGACGGCCAACGGGAAAGAAAGCAGATTCTCCAAATTCGTCAGCCGCGACAGTGAGTGATGCAGGGACAGAATGTTTTTGGCTATGACCAAGAAAATTGAGGAGGAAGAGGCCGTCGAAAGGAAAATTCACTCTTGCCGAACGGGATGCGATTTTACATAGTTCAAGTTTAGCGGCTTGATCAAATGGTACCGTTTCTTGAGAAACCACTTCAGAAATTCTGTTGTTCAAAGATGCCGCGAAACGTTCAGGACTGTGGCAATCTGGTCATTTGAATTTTCCCGGCGGAACTCGTGAAGAAAGATATACGTAAAATTTTGATGACGGCGGATACGGTCGGCGGCGTGTGGCAGTACTCACTCGAGTTGGCGGAGGCGCTCGGCGCCCATGGCGTCGAGGTGGTGCTCGCCACGATGGGGGCGCCGCTTTCCTCCCGGCAGCGGACGGTGATCCGGCGCGTGCCGAATCTGGTCATCTCCGAGAGCAGCTATAAACTCGAGTGGATGGAGGAGCCATGGGCGGACGTCGAGATGGCGGGAAGATGGCTTCTTGGCCTCGAATCGATCGTGCAGCCGGATATCATTCATTTGAATTCATATGTTCATGCCGCGCTTCCGTGGCAGGCGCCGAAGCTGATTGTCGCACATTCCTGCGTGTACTCCTGGTTTGCGGCCGTGCAGGGTCACGAGCCGCCCCCCTCCTGGGAACGCTACCGGAAGAGCGTTTCGGAAGGACTGCGTCGTGCCGATGCGGTTACCGCTCCGACCGCCTCGATGCTTGCGGTCCTGGAGAATTTCTATGGCTCCTTTCAGAGCGCAGGCAGAATTTTTAATGGGAGAAACGCGGAAGCGCACAGTCCCGCAGAAAAGGAATCATTTGTGTTAACCGCCGGCCGCCTGTGGGATGAGGCAAAAAATATCGCGGCTCTCGAGCGAGTGGCGCAGCATATACAGTGGCCTGTTTTCGCCGCCGGCCCGGCCGCGCATCCCGATGGCGGGACGGCGAGTTTTGTGAAGTTGAAACTGCTCGGCAATCTGGATGGGAGGGAACTGGCACGGTGGATGGGGAGGGCGGCCATTTACGCTCTGCCGGCGCGGTATGAGCCGTTTGGCCTTTCCGTGCTCGAGGCCGCGCTTGCAGGCTGTGCGCTGGTTCTGGGAGATATTCCCAGCCTTCGCGAGCTGTGGGACGAGGCTGCCTTGTTTGTCCCACCAGATGATGATGCGACATTGCAGGAGGCGCTTGATTGCCTTACGTCCAATACCCCTTTCCGAAACAAGTTCGCGCGAAGAGCGCGAGCACGGGCGCTGCAATTCTCGCCGGAGCATATGGCACGGGAATATTTGTCTTTATACCGACGCATGGCAAGCGAAAAAGGAAAACAGGGGCCCCTCATGCGCGATCACTCAGCCAGATCGACTCCTGATCCGACGGGTCGATTGCGGATACTGCGCCTTCAGTAGTTGCTTTTTCCGGAGCAGATAGAGCCACATGCGAATCGGCTTTTTTTATCATTCACTTGTGTCGGACTGGAACCATGGCAACGCGCATTTCCTCCGCGGGATTGTGACCGAGCTGCAGGCGCGGGGACATGAGGTGCGCGTGTTCGAGCCGTGGAAATCGTGGAGCCGCCGCAACCTGATCCTGCAGCATGGGCGCGGGCCGCTTCGCGAGTTCCACATGATGTATCCGAACCTCTCCAGCACGATCTGCACGCTCAAGACGCTTGAGCAGCAACTCGATGGACTCGATCTGGTGCTCGTTCATGAATGGAACGACCACAAGCTGGTCTCTCAGATCGGCAGACACCGGAAACAACAGAAGTCTTTCAAGCTGCTTTTCCACGATACCCATCATCGGTCTATTACCGACATCAAGGCAATGAAAAAATATGAGCTGTCTCACTATGACGGCGTGCTTGCCTTCGGGAACAAGATCAGAAACATTTATCTTTCGAAGAGGTGGATCAGGCGCGCCTGGACGTGGCACGAAGCTGCCGATACGCGCGTGTTCCGCCCGCTGCCGGCCGAGCGGAAGACCGGGGATCTGGTATGGATCGGGAATTGGGGCGACGGCGAGCGCACCGCCGAGCTTCAGAAGTTTCTGCTCAGACCGGTGAAAGCTCTCGGCCTGCGGGCGCACGCATATGGAGTGCGCTATCCAAGGCGCGCCGTCAGGCTGCTCAGAGGCGCAGGTATCCGCTACAAAGGATGGCTGCCGAATTACATGGTCCCTCGTGTTTTCGCGCAGTTCAAGATAACAGCGCACATCCCGCGGCGCCCGTATGTCAAGGCGTTGCCGGGAATCCCCACGATCAGGCCATTCGAGGCGCTCGCGTGCGGCATTCCCTTGATCTGCTCTCCCTGGAGAGATGCCGAACATCTGTTTACCGCCGGAGAAGATTACCTCGTGGCCGGGAGCGGACCGGAAATGAAAGCGCATATCCGGCGGCTTCTGAATGAGCCCGAATTTGCGGAGGCGCTGGCGCAGCATGGTTTGAAGACGGTATGGGAGCGCCACACGTGTATTCATCGGGTGGATGAGCTGCTTCAGATATGCGCAGAGCTTGGCATGCGCAGTGAGATTCTTGCGCCGGTTTCCATGAATGGGAAATTGAATGGCAGGATCATTCCGATCGAATTGATCAGTCCGCAAGCAGCGGAGGCGCAGCCGAGGCGGATGATGAGAATACGTTCGAGCCAAAAACCCTATCCGAAAACGGCAAAGAGAAGATCGAGACGCCGGATGCATTCGCCGCGCCGCCGCGTCTTTCCAGAACTTCTTAAAGGAGGGTCATGAAGAGAACATACTCGATTGCCTTCTTTGGTTCGAGCTTGGTGTCCGCCTATTGGAATGGAGCCGCAACGTATTACCGCGGCATCATCAGGAATCTGCACGAGCGCGGGCATCGCATCACGTTCTACGAGCCCGACATTTACGAGAGACAAAAGCACCGAGATATTCCGGAGCCGCCGTATGCGCGCAGCGTCGTTTATCGCGCGGAAAATGAGGGGGATGTGCTGGTCGCGCTGTCCGGGGTGCGCGATGCGGACATCGTTGTAAAGGCGAGCGGCGTCGGCAGGTTCGACGACGTGCTCGAAGAGGCTGTCCTGCAGTTCAAGCGGCCGAACAACCTCGTAGTCTATTGGGACGTCGATGCGCCGGCAACGCTGGAGAGAATTCGGTCGAATCCGGCCGATCCTTTCCGCCCGCTCATTCCGCTTTACGATCTTGTGCTCACGTATGGCGGCGGTGATCCGGTTGTGAGCGGGTATACCGCTCTCGGGGCGCGCATGTGCGTGCCCGTGTATAACGCGCTCGATCCGACAACGCATCATCCCGTTCCGCCCGATGACCGGTTCAGGGCGGCCGTCGGGTTTCTGGGCAATCGGCTGCCTGATCGCGAGCAACGTGTCTTCGAGTTCTTTTTCGCTCCGGCTCGCGGGGTCCCGAAGGAACTTTTCCTGCTCGGCGGAAACGGATGGGACCATGACGTGCCGGATCTCCCAAATGTAAAGTATCTCGGGCACGTGTACACGCGCGATCATAACGCGTTCAATTGCACTCCGCGTATGATCCTCAACATTAACAGAGAGAGTATGGCCAACTACGGCTATTCCCCACCGACGCGCGTATTCGAGGCGGCGGGCGCAGGCGCTTGTCTCGTGACGGATGCGTGGGAGGGAATCGAATTGTTCCTTGAACCGAACAAGGAGTGCCTGCTGGCCGAAAGGGGGGCCGATGTCGTTGAGCATCTTGCAACAGTCTCGCCGGACCGCGCACGCGGGATTGGACGTTCGGCGCTCGAGCGAGTGCTGAGCGAGCATACATACGCGCGGCGGAGCGAACAGGTGGAGTCCATCTTGCAAAATGTGCTGTAGCCTGGAGGAATCCCTGATGCGAGGACAGCAACTGGATATCGTCTTTATCGGTCTTACCATAACTTCCTCCTGGGGCAACGGCCATGCGACGACCTACCGCAGTTTGATCAAGGCGTTATCCCAGCGTGGACACAGGATCCTTTTTCTCGAGCGGGATATGCCGTGGTATGCCTCCAACCGCGATCTGCCGGTCCCTCCGCATGGCCGGACGGAACTGTATAGCGGAATCGAGGAACTCAAGGAGCGCTTTGCCGAGGAGGTGCGCCTGGCGGATATCGTCGTTGTCGGTTCGTTTGTCCCTGACGGAGTCGAAGTGGGAAGGTGGGTAACGGAAACGGTGAAAAAAGTATCGGCCTTTTATGATATTGACACGCCGCTGACCATGGCCAAGCTGCAGAATGCGGATTTTGAATATCTAGCTCCGGACCTCATACCGCAATACGACCTGTATTTCTCGTTCACCGGAGGGCCGATCCTTGCGAGGCTTGAACGCGACTATGGCTCGCCGATGGCGCGGGCGCTGTACTGCGCCGTCGACCCGGATGCCTATTACCCCTGCTGCGGTCACTGCTCCTACGATCTCGGTTACATGGGGACGTATAGCTCCGACCGCCAGCCGGTTCTCAGCCGTTTGATGCTGCAGCCGGCGATCCGGTGGCGCAAAGGCCGTTTCATTGTGGCCGGCCCGCAGTATCCGACCGGGGTCCGGTGGCCGAAAAACGTGGAGCGCGTCGAGCACCTCCCGCCTGATCGGCATTGCTCCTTCTACAACGCGCAGCGGTTCACCTTGAACGTGACGCGCGCCGACATGGTCAAGGCCGGCTACTCGCCCAGCGTGCGCCTGTTCGAGGCCGCCGCATGCGCGACACCGATCATCAGCGATTATTGGGAGGGCCTCGAGAGCTTCTTCATTCCGGGCGTTGAAATCCTTCTCAGTCAGAAGCCGGAAGACACTCTTAATTTCCTCAAGAAACTGCCCGACGAGGAGCGCCGCCTCGTGGGCGAGCGGGCGCGCATGAGGGTGTTGACGCAGCACACCGCGATGCATCGTGCGGAGGAATTCGAGCAGTGCGCGCGCGAAGCGCTCCAATGGAAGGCGACAAAAAGGGGCAAGCGGCACGCCGTATCGGGAAAGGCTGATCGAAGGCCCTGAGGCGCATCTTTTTCATGAACGAACGTCACCTCATTGGAAATAAGAAGAACGATGCCCACGCTTGAAGCATATTACCAGAACCCGCGCACCCCGATCGAGCATGAGATCGCCGCGCTCGGGCCGTGGTTCCATAACCTTCACCTGCCCGGCGGCATCCAGACGGCTCCGCAGCATCCCCTGGGTGATTTTCCTGCCTATAAGTGGCAGCCGCTGGCGCCGTACCTGCCAGACGATCTCTCGGGCTGCCATGCACTTGATGTCGGCTGCAACGCCGGCTTCTATTCGTTTCAGCTCGCACGGCGTGGTGCGACAGTGCTTGGGATTGACATCGACCATCACTATCTCCGGCAGGCGCAGTGGGCGGCTGAAAAATTCGAGCTTCAGAGGCAGGTTTCTTTTGAATACATGCAGGTCTACGAGATAGCGCGGCTCAAAGAGGATTTCGACGTCGTGTGGTTCATGGGCGTTTTTTATCATCTCCGCTACCCCCTGCTGGCGCTGGATATCCTTTCCCGGAAGACAAAGAAGATGCTGGTGTTCCAGACGCTGACAATGCCGGAGGAAGAAGTTTATACGCCTCCGCCGGATATCGGCATTCATCAGCGAGAGCTGATGCTGCAGCCCGGCTGGCCGAAGATGGCTTTCATTGAGTTTCAACTTAACGGCGACCCCACGAACTGGTGGGCGCCCAATAGGGCGGCGGTGGAGGCGATTTTGCGTTCCTGCGGCCTCGAGATCCTTCATCGGCCCGCTCATGAAACCTATATCTGCCGGCCGGGAAAGGGCGGTCCTTCGCGCTCTGAGAATTTCATTGCAGAAGAAATGCGTTCCGCCCTCGGCGTCAAACCATCAGCCTCGACTTGAACGTTTTCGAAGATCAGTTGCATACCTTGACTTTCTTACCAGGCGAAGTATAAGCTTTGGAAAACATGGGTGTAACCACAGTTGGAGGAGAACCTTGCGTGATGGCGGATAAAATAAGAGTCGCCGCGATTCAGTTGTGCGCGAGATTCGGGGACGTGCCGGCGAACCTGCGGAAAGCCGAACGCTTATTGGAGGAAGCCCTTGAGAAGGGCGCGCAATGGGCGATTTTACCTGAGTTTTTCACGTCGGCCGTGGGTTTTCATCCGAGTTTGTTAAACGCGGCGCTGCCACTGGAAGGCCCCGCCCATGCGCTTATGAAAAAAGCGGCGCAGAGGCATCACGCATATGTCGGCGGCTCGTTCATCTGCAGGCGCGGAGATGACAACTACAACACCTTCGTGCTTGTGTTCCCCGACGGCTCATACGTGACGCATGACAAGGATATGCCGACCATGTGGGAGAACTGCTACTACATCGGCGGCAATGATGACGGCGTCCTTGACACGCCCATCGGGAAAGTCGGCGCGGCGCTGTGCTGGGAGTATGTGCGCACGCAAACGGCGCGGCGGCTGAAGGGAAAGGTGGAAATGATAATCGGCGGCACGTGCTGGTGGGATTTCCCGCGCGGCCAGAAGCTCCCCGAGTCGCTCACGCTGAAGAACCGGCGCATCCTCTTCGAGACCCCGCAACGCATGGCCCGGATGGTCGGCGCGCCGGTTGTTCACGCCTCACACGCGGGCGATTTTGTGGGGGATACTCCATATCTTCCACTGAAATATGATTCGATGTACCTCGGAGAGACCCAGATAGTGGATGCGACCGGCAATGTTCTGGCTCGCCGCACTCGCGAGGAGGGCGAAGGGGTAATCACTGCCGAGATCCAGCCGGGCAAAGTGTCAGCGACCGAGGAAATCCCCGATCGCTTCTGGATTCCGGATCTGCCGCTGCAAATCCGCTTTGCCTGGTTCTATCAAAATCTCCATGGGCGTCGCTATTACAGAAAGATGAAAGCAGCGGGCATGCTCGGTGTCGCACCGTTAAGCAGGCAAGAGCAGGCCGCCGCGCATTAGACGCGCAATTCTTCCAAGCAGACTTTCCTCCACCATGGCAAGACATCTCGTTCTGGTCGGCGCCGGTCATGCGCATCTGGCAGTGCTCAAGGCCGGGGCCGAATTTGCCGCGAGGGGCCACCGCGTAACGCTCATAACTCCCGCGCCCTATTTCTATTATTCCGGCATGGGACCGGGGATGCTCTCCGGAAGATACTCGCCGCCTGAGGTGCGTTTTCACGTAAAGAAGATGGCCGAGGATCGGAAGATAGCGGTCCTCATTGATTCGGTCGTTCAGATTGATGCTAACCGGAATCTGATCATTTGCGCATCGGGCTCTCGAGTAGAATATGATGTTGTTTCCTTCAATGTCGGAAGCTTTGTGCCTCAGACAACGCTTGCTGAGCCCCATCCGAATGTTTTTTCCGTGAAGCCGGTAGAGAACCTTTTTCAGGCTCGGCGCCGGTTGCTGGAGTTGCCTCAGAAAGAACCCCGAATCCTGGTCGCGGGTGGCGGACCTGCCGGCTTTGAGATTGCATGCAATCTTGCGATGCTTTTCCGAGTGGAGCGCCGCTCCGCTCAGATCGTATTGGCAGCGGGCGAAATGCTTCTGCCGCGCATACCTCCAAGGGGGCGCCGCCTCGCGAGGCGCATCTTGGCCGAGCGCGGCATCGAGCTGCGCGAGGGGCCGCTGGTCCGGCGACTCGAGCGGGAAGAGGCGCATCTGGACACAGGGGAAGTAATGAAGCACGACGTCGTATTTTTGGCCATAGGAATAAAACCATCCGACTTGTTCCGGCAATCGGGACTCGAGACCGGGCCGGACGGCGGCTTGATGGTCAACCGGTTTCTTCAGAGCACGCGGTACTCGAACATGTTTGGGGCCGGTGACTGCATCTACTTTCAACCGCGCCCGCTTGATAAGGTCGGCGTATATGCGGTCCGCGAGGCGCCTGTCCTGTGCCGCAACCTGCTGGCCGCACTCGAAGGACGCGAGCTTTTGGCTTTCCGGCCGCAACATAATTACCTGTTGATTTTCAATCTCGGCGACGGCAAGGGACTTTTGTGGAGAAAAAATTATGCGATCAACGGCAGGCTGCCCTTTCTCCTGAAAGAACGGCTGGATAGAGGATTCATGAGGAGATATCAGGTCTCGGGCGAACGTGATCAATGAGGAAGAAGTGGCTTAGCGCGAACCTGGAATGCCTGCAAAATCCTTATTGATACCGCCGGCTCGGATGCGATATACTCATGCCGCATGAGGGACTTTTTCGGGCTTCAAGAGCGAAAGGGGAGGGCCAGACTTGGAAATGCGCACGTATCCGGAATTCAGCAAGAATTATCCGCTGCTGCTGACGACATTCATGAAGAGGCCGGTCCGCATGTATCCGGATGAAGTCGGCGTGGTCTACCGCAATGCCGATACGGGCCAAATTTTCCGTTTCACCTGGAGAGAATGGTACGAGCGCACCTGCAAACTGGCTCATGCCCTGCGGAACATTTTGCGAATTGAGGGAGGAGAGCCGGGACGTCCGGGCCAGCGCGTCGCCACGATGGCCTTCAACCATCACCGCCACCTCGAATTATATTATGCCGTGCCATGCACCGGCGCTGTGCTTCACCCGATCAATATCCGCCTTTCGCTCGAACACATCATTCACACCATCAGGCATTCCGAAGACCAGATCATTTTTTTCGACGATTTCATGCTGTCGCCGCTTGAACGCATCTACGACCGCATCAAGGACGTCGTGCGCGCGTTCGTTTATATGTCGGACAAAACGGGAAAGCCTTCAACCAAAATCGAGCCGCTGTATGAGTATGAGGAAATGATTGCAGCCCAGCCGGAAGCTTTCGATTGGCCGTATCTCCATGAGGATACTTTCGCCACGCTCTGCTATACGACCGCCACGACGGGCTTGCCGAAGGGTGTGCTGTTTACGCACCGGCAGTTGTATCTCCAGTCGCTGCACACGATGCTTGGCCGCAGTTGGAACTCCGACCCAAGGAGCACGCACCTCGGAGAGTGTGCCGTAACGATGCTGAACACGCCGCTGTTTCATATCCATGGGTGGGGCGCTCCGTTCATGTGCGCGTTCGGCTCGCATAAGATGGTGTTGCCGGGAAAATTTACCGTCGACGGGTTCTGCAAGCTGGTCGAGTCGGAGAAGGTGACAACGACCGGCGTCGTGCCGACGATGCTGGCGATGCTGGTGGAGTACCCGGAAATCTCGAAGTACGATCTGAGCAGCCTGAAAAACGTGAGCGTCGGCGGAGCGGCGTTGCCGCTGGGATTGAAGAAGAAGGCGGAAAAAACGATTCCGGGTTTCAATGCGGCCTCCGGCTACGGCATGACGGAGACAGCGCCTACGACGATCACCGCGTTTGTCAAGAAAATACATGCGAACCTCTCGAGCGAGGAACTCGATCAGATCAGGGTAAAGACGGGAGTGGCGCTTCCCGGTCTTGAGGTAGAGGTGGTTAATGAAAAAGGAGCGCCTGTTCCGCACGATAATGAAACGATCGGCGAGATCGTGATGCGGGGGCCGTGGGTGATGGAACAGTATTACAAGGATCCGCAGAAAACGGCCGACGTCTGGCGCGGAGGCTGGTTTCATACCGGCGACGTCGCCAAGGTGGACCCCGATGGATACATCACCATCGCCGACAGGCTGTCCGACATGATCCGCAGCGGCGCGGAGATGGTGCCGACCGTGCTGCTTGAGAACCTGACCGCCACCGCCGATTTCGTGCTCGAAGCGGTATATGTGGGGGTTCCCGATCCGGTCTGGGGCGAGCGTCCGATGGCCATCATCAAGCTTGTTCCCGGCGCGCAAAAGACCGAGCGGGATATCATCGCTTTTCTTGAGGTCGAGGGGGTCGAGAAGGGTAAAATCACCAAGTGGATGCTGCCCGATTATATTCTTATCACCGACAATATTCCGAAGACCAGCGTCGGTAAATTCGACAAGCGGACCATCAAGAATCGTCTCTCCGAATTCCTCGCGTCAGCAAAGAAATCATATAAGGGGACATAATGCTGGGAAAAATGGCGTTGCGTCGCCGGACTTTCGGATGGTAAGATCAAGATTCAGTTATAACCTGATCATGAAGCTGTGGAAGCTCGGGCATGTGAAGCTGCCCGGGCTCGGAACAAAATCATCCGAGAAGACCACGTCCGGCCATATCATTCCGGTCAATCAGGTCGTAAGCGGCGGCGAGAATGCGGTTCTGCCGTTGCTCGTGCTGCGGCCGATCATCGAGCGCGCGAGCGCCGTCGCAATCATGCATGAATGCATTTGCCGGCGCGGCGAGAACTGCCGCTCGTTTCCGCATGATTTTGGGTGCCTGCTCCTTGGCGGCGCCGTGAGCAATCTGCCATCTTATTTGGGCCGGCCCGTAACCGGTGACCGCGCGATCGCACATGCCGAGCGGGCTGTCGAGATCGGATTGGTTCCGCTGGTCGTCCACGATGCAGTCGATGCGTGGATATGGGGGCTCGACTTCCGGCAGATGATGAACATCTGCTTCTGCTGCGATTGCTGCTGTAATGTGCGGCGCGGGGTTCGGCGGAAAACGCCCGGCTTTTTTGAAAACATTCACCGCCTGCCGGGTCTAACGGTAATCGTGGACGAGCGATGCGACGGCTGCGGGCTTTGCGTTGAAGCGTGTCTTGCGGGGGCAATCAAGACGAAAGCCGGCCGGACATTCATCAGCGACGAGTGCAAAGGCTGCGGCCGGTGCATTTCCATCTGCCCGCAGAAGTCATTGTCGATGGTGCTCGACCCGCGCGTAGATACTGCCGGCCTCGTGCTGAAAGGATACGAAAGCCGAACCAGCCTCGGGTGATGACGGCAAGAGTCATTCACGAGACAGGATTCCGTTAGTAATCGCTTGTAGTATATCGCCGAAGTCTGAGATTTGAGGCGGGAGGGAACCATGATTAAGATAGTCTATTGCATTCGCCGCAGGCCCGAATTATCCATCGAAGAATTCCGGAAATATTGGCTGGAGACGCATGCCCGCTTCGGAAAGAACATTCCGGGCGTCAAGCGCTACATTCAGGTGCACGCGATCGGGGGAGAACTGCAGCAAATGCTGGCTGCGGGGCATCCAGCCGGGAGAAACGAGCCGTATGACGGCGTGGCCGAACTCTGGTTCGAAGAGGAGGATCTGCTCAAGCTCGGGGGTACGGAGGGCGCGCTTGCGGCAGTCCGCGACGAGGCCAACTTCATCGACTTCGATCGCTCCTGCATCTTTCTGGCGACCGAGCACATCATCAAGGGATGAGCGAGAGAAACGGAAATCATGTCCCTGAATTTCTCAGCAGCGTGCGCGAGATGATGTGGCGCTGGATTTCGCACGTGCCGTCCCAGATGCGGCCGAGCCGCGCGTCGCGATAGAACCGCTCGATGGGCGAGCCTTTCAGCAGGCCTTCCGCCCCGTGAATCTGAAGGGCCTTATCGGCCACCCGCCAGGCCGTTTCCGAAGCAAACACTTTCACCATCGACGACTGCAGCGTGATCGTCTCGCCGCGGTCAAGCCTCCGGGCGGCATCGTGCACCATCAGGCGGGCGGCGTGGACTTCGGTCGCCATGTCCGCTAACATCCACTGAATCGCCTGAAATTCGCCGATCGGTTTGCCGAACTGTTGGCGCGAGCGAGCGCGCTCGATTGAAAGCTCGAGCAGTTTCTGTGAGGCGCCGACGGCGACCGCCCCGATGAATTGGAGCCGTCCGGCGTCGAGACCGCCCATCGCGACAAGAAACCCCTGCCCCTCCTCGCCGACGAGGTTTTCTTGCGGCACCTGGCACTCGTCGAAATGAAGGCGTGCTATCGGCATTCCTCGTAACCCCATTTTCGGCTGGACCGCGGCCACCGAGAATCCGGGGAACGTTCTTTCCACGACGAAGGCGCTGATGCCGCCGCGCGCGCCTTTCTGCGGGTCTGTAACCGCAAAAACCAGATGCAGATTGTTCACGCTGCCGTTGGAGATCATATGTTTGACGCCGTTCAGGTAATATAAATCTCCTCTCCGTTCGGCCCGTGTCTTGATTGCGGCGGCATCGCTGCCGGCCTCGGGCTCGCTGAGCGCGAAATCGGCTCTGGCCTCGCCGCGCGCGATGCGGGGAAAATATTTGTTTTTGAGGTGTTCCGACCCGAATTGCGCCAGCCCGGTGATCGAGCCGCCGATAAAGCGCACGACCGCCTGGTTGACGCGCGAAAGCTCCTCCATCACCACGCATGCCTCGAGGACGTTGAGGCCCATGCCGCCGTATTCTTTCGGGACCGCCATCCCGTGCAAGCCTGAGGCGGCGATTTTTTGGGCAAGCGCCTGAGGGATTGCGTCGGTCTCCTCTATCTCAGCCGAGAAAGGCTCGATCTCCGTCTCGACAAAATCGCGGGTTTTGCACTTCAAATCTTCGAGTCGATCCTCCACTTTCGTCTCTCCCTAAGCTTTTATTCAGCGGTCTAGCGACGTCCCCAGATTTTTGACATTATAACATTTTACTTGGAGAAGACATACTAAGACATACTAAAGGAAACTGACAATTCAGAGGCACATTGGCTTTCACGGATGCCCGGCCCGCACGTGCCCGGGATGAGGAGGGGAAACCGATGGTAAAGGAAAAAATCAAACAGACGGTCGATGTCAAAATCAGTCCCAAGATAACGCTTCCAGGCATTCTGGATTTGCCGAAGGAGACCGAGAGTCTGGTGATTTTCGCTCATGGCAGCGGGAGCAGCCGCTTCAGCCCGCGCAACTCGTTCGTTGCGCACGAGCTGCAGGAGAGCGGCATCGGAACGCTCCTGTTCGACCTGCTGACGGAGGAGGAAGACCTGGTCTATGAGAACCGATTCAATATCGACTTGATCGCCGACCGGTTGATCAAGACGACGCAATGGTTGAACGAGCAAGGCGAATTGCGGGATTTAGTGAAAGGATACTTCGGCGCGAGTACGGGCGCGGCCGCGGCGTTGCAGGCGGCTGCAGCACTGAGATCGGAGATTATGGCGGTGGTCTCGCGCGGCGGCAGGCCCGATCTGGCGATGGAGTATCTTCCGCGCGTGGAGGCGCCGACATTGCTGATTGTCGGCGAGAGAGATCGGACCGTCATTGAATTGAACATGCAGGCGCTCGCACGGCTGAAATGCACGAAGGAACTCGCGGTGATCACCGGCGCAAGCCATCTCTTTGAGGAGGCTGGAACGCTCGAGGAGGTCTCGCGAGCAGCCGCGGGCTGGTTCAAAAGATATCTTGCGGGCAAAATCGCGGCTGCGTGATCCCTTTATTTCCATTGTCTTCGCGCGCCCCGCTTCCGGAAGCGCCGAATGGACCTCGTAAAAGAAACCGTTGTCCCGACGCTATTTGAGCGGGCTCCTTTTGGATGTTAGCACGCAATCTGCTATAATTCCCCCCGTAGCGCTCCATCATTCTTGGAGATATCCGGCAGGAAAGACGACAGCGGCGGGCTTCGGTCTCGACGGCAATAGCGAAGAGAAGGAGGAGAGCAGATGAAGATTGAGGACATCAAGAATATCTCTGTGATCGGCGCGGGCAACATGGGACATCAGATTTCGCTCCTGTGCGCGATCCATGGCTATAAGACCACGTGCACGGACATTTATGAGGAAGTCCTGAAGAAGGCGGAAAAATTTGCGGATACGTATCTGCCCGGGCGGGTGAAGAAGGGGAAGATGACCGAAGAGCAGGCGAAGCAGGCGCGCGCCAATATCTCTTTTACCCCGAACCTGAAGGATGCCGTCAAAGACGCGGATTACGTGATTGAGGCCGCCGTCGAGGTCCTGACCGTAAAGCGCAAAGTGTTTGCCGATCTCGATAAGCTGGCGCCGGCGCATGCAATCTTGGCAACCAACAGCTCGGCCATTGTGAGCTCCAAAATCGCCGACGCAACGAAGCGCCCTGACAAGGTGGTGAACCTGCATTTCTTTAATCCGGCGTTGGTGATGAAACTGGTCGAGGTTGTGAAGGGGCCGCACGTATCGGATGAGACCGCGCAGATTTCGATGGACCTGTGCGCCAAACTCGAAAAGGTCGGCATTCTCATTAAGAAGGAAGTCGACGGGTTTGTCGTCAACCGGATTCTCGGCGCGATCACGAGAGAATCATTATGGATGCTCGAGATGGGCGTCGCCTCCGCCGAGGACATCGACAAGGCCTGCGTATACGGCGCCGGCCATCCGATGGGGCCGTTCCGGTTGATGGACCTGATCGGGATCGACCTGCAATACACAATGGACATCGAGCGCTTCAAGCGGACGGGCGACCCGGCTCAACTGCCGTATCCGAGCGTAGTCGACAAGTACGTCAAAGGCAACTACGGCGAGAAAACCGGTAAAGGCTGGTATGAATACCCGGCGAAGTGAGAGCATTCGGAGCCGGGGTCATCTCCTAAAGATGATTCTGCTGCAAAACCCTCACTCTCGGGTTTAACCGCGGTATGGTAGGTGCGAATTTATTCGCACATTCAAGACTGGCCGAATGAATTCGGCCCTACCAAAGGGGGGTTCTGCGGCGGAATCAAAGATGACGTCCGGATCGATATAGATGAGCGAGGGCGCGGGCGGCACGCTGGAGCGAGGGATAAGCTGGTATGCCGGCGCTGGTGAATTTGGCGCGCAGAGCCGCCCCCTTTGCCGCCAATTCCGGGTCGCCGCCGTCGGAGTCGGCGGTGACAACGGTCGGTTTTTCGAGCAGGTGTTTTCTCATCAGCTTCGCGATCTGCGCCGTCGCATCGGCCCGTTCTTCCATGTGGAACGCCTTCCGGGGGATCAAACGATCCACAATAAGCATGTCTGCGTTCGGCTCGTCATATGCCAGTTCAAGGATTTCCAGCAGGTAATCCGGGTCGTCGAATATGCGCCACATATCAAGAGGATTGCCCGCGATGGAACCCGCGACCGGCACAGTTTCGCGAAGCCTGTTCATACTAGCTTCCGATAGCCTTGGCACGTCGAGGCCTTCCCTGATGCATGTGTCGCTGTTGCCGACGCTGTTGCCTCCACCGCCGCCAATGAGGAACACCCGTCTGCCCTGCGGTTTCGGCAGCAAGGCAAAGGCTATGATGGCGTCGGCCCATTCATGTAAAGAACGCACGTGCGTGATTCCGCTCTGGCGGAACATGGCTTCGCATAGGGCATGATTACCCGCGAGCGTGCCGGTGTGGGACGCCGCCGTGCGGGCGCCGACGCCTGTCTCACCGCCTTTCCAGACCACGATCGGCTTGCTTTTCGTGATCCTGCGCGCCAACTGAAAAAATCTCCTGCCGTCGCCCACACTCTCCAGGTACATCGCGATTACGCGGACGTTCTCATCATGAGCCATGAATTCAAGATAATCGGGAGTATCCAGGACGGCGGCATTCCCGATGCTGACGGCCTTGTCTGTCCCGATTCCCATTGAAAAGAGGTATTCCGTCAGCCGTTGCGTGATACCGCCGCTCTGTGAGATGACGCCGACCGGTCCGCTCATGCCGGGAATGGCGCCCCAGGCGGTCAATCGTGAGGACGGGCAATATGGCCCCATGCAGTTGGGGCCGATGATGAGCAAGTTCATCTCGCCTGCAATCTTTCGTACCCGCTCCTCAAGGCGCCCGCCCTCTTCCGTACCGATCTCTTTGAAGCCTGATGAAAGGATATGAATGTGCCGCACGCCGAGGCGGGCGCATTCTTCGAGGACTGCCGGAACATGGGCGGCCGCCACGCTAACGATCACGAGATCAGGCGCGACAGGAAGCGATGAGAGAGAAGGATATGCCTTGAGTCCGAGGATTTCGTCCGCACCCGGATTGATCGGGAACAGTTTTCCGGGAAAACCGCATTCCAGCAGTTTTGCCAGAAAGCTTCCGCCGCCGAAGCGGTCGGGCTTGCGCGGGACCCCGACAATGGCAACCGATTGGGGCGAGAAGAAGCGGCGCATATCATCTCTTTGGGCCATACAGAAAACTCCTGTGCATCGTCCGAATATCAGAGCGCATTAGAGGTCGAGGGGAGAACCAACGCATCGGGAGAGCCTCTTAAGGATATTCGGAAAAGAGGCGGGAGTCAAGCTGTGAGAGGCCGCCCCGCGCTGTCACGTTTGCCACGCCATCAAGTCCACCGAAACGACCAGGTTGCTCGCGCCGGGCGGCGGATATTCACGATAAACCGGCAGATAGATGCGTCCGCCGAGAATGTTTACGCCGGCATTGGAGAGCAGGTTGGCGGCAATGGTCCGCTTCTTGCCGGAACTGATGTCATATTCAAGAACATTACAGATATCTTTTTCGTCCATAAGCGGTTGGCCCGGAATTCCCTTAAATTCTTCCTTTCTGATATGCTCGCACCAAACGATCCTGTTTCCCTCGATGCGCGGCGTCCCTTTCAGGCGTTCAAGGGACGCAATTGTTCGGTCATCGCCCGAGGCAATGGCGTAGAGATGGATGTCCTTGTTTTGGCAGTAAACGAGGTATTCGCCTGAGAGGCTGTACCGGATATGTCCGTGTGAGCTCCTGATTTCCGAAAGCTTTTGGTCCGCAAGATTGTAAAGCACGATTGCCGATTGATTGGTTTTCGGAATATAGGTCTCCCATGCGATCATCCCGCCTGCAATCTGAGCGTTCCGGTTAATCGCGAGGGTCTCTGCGGGTGTATTGATTACCTTTTGTTGCCCCGTATCCTGGTTGAACAAAACGATTTCGCTGCCGTGATCAGGATGTTGCTGTTCCCAAACGATATGGGCGCCATCGGCATCCAGCCCCGCCACTTTCGCGCGGGCGACCGCGGATTTTTCGCGCTTCTCGATATCGTACACGAGAACGTCGCTCATCCCCTCAACATCTCTCAGCCGGGAGTTCCACCAGATCACGCGGCCGTTGGACAAGGTTATCGGCCCGTTGAGATCGGGTTCGAGCTCGATTTCCTCGGAGGAGAACGTATCGAGAAGCACCAGGTGTCCCTGGGTGCTCATCAGTTGCGCCGGAGACCAGACGTATGCGATATATCGGCCGTCGGCGTCATAGGGGCCGACTCTTCGGCCGGAATGTTGTGCGGTAATGACTTCGGCACGTCTTCCGCATCCTGAATAGAAAACCGTGAAAAAGATGAACAGAACCGCGGCAAGAAAGAGCGGGCTTGTATGGGGTCGGGGTGATGTGGACGCAATAGAACCTCTGCCAGACATTATTCTCCTCCTATTCGATGGACCCGGGATTATTCGGATTTTGCATATTATAAACCAAAAGGAGTTTTTCATGGATTCCGCTGCAGAACCCCCCTTTGGTAGGGCCGAATTCATTCGGCCAGTCTTGACTTGAATGTGCGAATAAATTCGCACCTACCATAGCGCGGTTGAACCGGAGAGTGAGGGTTTTGCAGCAGAATCTATCATGAACTTTTGGCGGCTGTCCTTTGTTTCAGTTGCACAAACGGGTTTGATTTGAAATAGTTAGCGAAACCTCATATAATTTCGGCGGCTTTAAAGGTCGCGGCAAAGGACAGGAGGATGAGCATATGGCCGAACCCACGCAATTGGACAGAACGTTCAACATCATCATGAGAGGGATGGTCGAAACGGGACAGGCGCCGCATTACACCCAAATCGCGAAGGAGTTGGGGGTTTCGATGGAGGAGGGGCGCCAGGCGCTGCACAACCTGATCAATTCGGGCGTGCCCGGCTGGCTCTACCCCAAGACCGACCTGCTGGTTTCGATGGCCCCGTTTCACAACCTGCAGAACCAGTACCGAATCACGATTGACGGCCTTCAGAAATGGTTTGGCCAGTGAGCATTCGAGTCGCTGGCAGTCTGCTGGCTTTTTCCGGGCAAGATCATTAATATTGATTCTCCCTGTCTCGATTGCGGCGAGCCGATCCACGTCGAGGTCAAGGACGGTCAAATCCTCAAGAAACAGCCTGAAGAGATCATCGGGCATGTCTCCGTTCCGTTCTTCTCGTGGATGCAAGATCCGGGCTTTGCCTGAAGCACGATGAACTTCTTCCGGTCGGAAGAACATCTGAGAAACTGGAAGCAGTTTGATCCCGCGACCGAGGCGGGCATCATACCGGTGGCGGACCTGGTAAAACTGTTCTCGATCGATTTTTTCCGCAAGCGAATGGAGCCGGATTACATTTCGCGCATGCAGGAATTCATGCCCGAATTCTTCAACACGCTGCGGGAGATCGGAAAAACCGGGCCGTTCTGGGTGCCGTAACAGGCACTGGATTCCAAGATAAAAGCGAAACGTGTCGTTTCAGGGGCAAACAGCTTCTTCCGTTAGCAAAACGTAATAATGTGATTCCACTGCAGAGCCCCCCTTTGGTAGGGCCGAATTCATTCGGCCAGTCTTGAATGTGCGAATAAATTCGCACCTACCATAGCGCGGTTGAACCCGAGAGTGAGGGTTTTGCAGCAGAATCATAATGTAAGACTGACCCCATTGGAAAGGAGCTTTATGAACGGCAAGAGATTCAGGCTCGGGTATGCGCCGACGCGCCGGGTCACTTTCAGCAAGGAAGAAGCCGGCAAATATCGGAAATTGATTCTGAAGAAGCTCAAGTCATTCGGCATCGATGTTGTGGATATCGACTGGTTGAACGACGAGGGGCTCCTTTTCAATCTTGATCAGGTGAACGATGTTTTCAAGAAGTTCCGGCATGAATACGTGGATGCCGTTTTCGTGCCGCACTGCAATTTCGGTTCCGAGGATGCCGTCGCGAAATTGGGCAAGATGCTCGGGGTTCCGCTGCTGTTATGGGGACCGCGAGATGATGCGCCCAGCCCCGACGGCCTGCGCCTGCGCGATACTCAGTGCGGCTTGTTCGCCACGAGCAAGGTGCTGCGCCGAATGAACGTCCCCTTCACCTATATCGTAAACAGTCGTCTCGATGAGCCGGTCTTCGAGAGGGGGTTTCGCACCTTCGTTTCCGCCGCCTCCGCCGCGAACGCATTCCGGCGCATGCGCATCGGGCAGGTTGCGCCCCGGCCGGGCGCTTTCTGGACGATGATGTATAACGAGGGCGAGCTTCTCGAGCGGTTCGGCATCGAGGTGGCGCCCGTGGCGCTTTCCGAGATGGCTGATCGCGCTCGCGCTATCGTGAAAGATCATCGGAAAGCGGTTGTCAACGAGGTCAAATCGATCAAGGCGGCCGTCGATACAACCGATTGCTCGGAAGAAGCGCTCCAGGCGATGGTCGGTCTCAAGAGGGTGCTGAAGGAATGGGCAAAGGAGCGCGAACTAAACGCGATCGCGCTCCAATGTTGGAACGCGATGCAGCCGGCGCTCGGGATCGTTCCCTGTTTCATCAATGGCCTCTTGACGGCGGAGGGCTTGCCGGTAACCTGCGAAACCGACGTGCACGGTGCGGTGACGGCTTTGTTGCTTCAGGCGGCGGCGAGAATGGAGCAATCCGTTTTCTTTGCCGATCTCACCGTTCGCCACCCCGAGAACGACAATGCGGAACTGCTCTGGCATTGCGGCAACTTCCCGCTCGCTCTCAAGGACAAGAAGAGCCCGACTCTTGCGTGCAGCGGCCACTACATCATGGAAGGCAACTATCCCGGCTGCGGCGAATTCAGGTTGAAAGAAGGCCCGGTCACGGTCGCCCGATTCGACGGCGACCACGGCGAGTACTCGCTCCTGATCGGCGAGGGCAAAACGGTCGCCGGCCCCTTGAGCCGAGGCACGTATGTCTGGTTTGAGACGGGCGATTGGCCGCTCTGGGAAGAGCGCATCATTCGGGGGCCGTACGTTCATCACGTTGCCGGCGTCCATGGCAATCATGCCGCCGCTCTGTATGAGGCCTGCCGGTATATCCCCGGCCTCACTCCCGATCCCATAGAACCATCGGAGAGAGAAATACAGAAGTGGCTGCGCGGCGGCGACTGATACATTGACATCGCTCCCTGCATGTGCTAGATTGCACGAAAATTAAATGTTATAGTTTTTTATTCTTGCCGCACGAGAGACACCCTGCACTGGAGAAAAGTCAATGGCGAAATTCGATATCACGATTATTGGAGGCGGCACCGGCGGTTACGTTTCCGCGATCAGGGCGGCCCAACTCGGCGCACATGTAGCGCTTATCGAGCGAGATGAAGTCGGCGGCACCTGCCTGCTCAGGGGGTGCATTCCAACAAAAGCTTTTTTGGCGACCGCCGATGTATTGGCCAGGACGAAGGAGGCGGAAAAATTCGGCGTGGAGGTATCCGACGTCAGGCTCGCTTACCCGAAGGCGCTCGAACGCAAGAACGCGATTGTCCAGAAACTCGTCGGCGGAATCCATAGCCTATTGAAGGCTCACAAAGTCGAGTACGTGCAGGGCGAGGGGAGATTACTTGGCGACGGCCGCGTCGGCGTCACACTGCCGCAGGGACAGGCGAAGGGCGAGAGCGGCAAGATTATCGTTGCGACCGGCTCGCAGGCAATGCGGCCGGCGATGTTCAAGGTGGATGGCGTCAATGTGATAACGAGCACCGAGGCGCTCGACCTGAAAGAGGTTCCCAAGTCGATCATGATCATTGGCGGCGCCTACGTCGGCTGCGAGTTCGCAAGCATGTTTCGCGATTTCGGTTCGGAAGTGACTATTATCGAACTGCTTCCGCAGCTTATTCCCACCGAAGAACGCGAGGTCTCGCAGACACTGAAAAGCGAGTTCAAGAAACGCGGCATCAAGATTCTGACGGGCGCCAAAATCACGAATATGGACGTGTCCGACGGCAAGGTGAAGGCCGCGACAGAGGGCGGCGAAGTCATCGAGGCCGAGAAGGCGCTGGTCGCAGTCGGCAGGTCGGTCGTATCCGAAGGGATCGGGCTCGACGATGCCGGCGTGGACCATGACGAACGCGGCGCTATCCTGGTCAACGACAAGATGGAGACGAGCGCGCCCGGCATTTACGCTGTCGGCGACGTTCTGGGAAAAGTGATGCTCGCGCACGTCGCGAGCATGCAGGGAACAGTGGCGGTCGCCAACGCTCTTGGCGGGGACCGGACATTTTCATATGATGCCATCCCGTACTGCGTGTATACCCGGCCGGAGATCGCCAGTGTCGGCCTGAAGGAAAATGATGCGAAGGAGGCCGGTTTTGAGGTGGAAACCGGCAAATTCCGATTCACTGCGCTGGGCAAGGCGATGATTATCGAGGATACCACCGGTTTTGTGAAGGTTGTCGCGGACAAGAAGACCGAGAAGGTGCTTGGCGCCAGCATGATCGGCCCGAATGTGACCGACATCATTCATGAGCTGGTGCTCGCCGTACACGCTGGAATCACGGTCGAACAGCTCGCGGAAATGATTCACGCGCATCCCACCCTCTCCGAGAGCATTCATGAGGCCGACGAAGCCGTTCGCAAACAGGCGATTCACATGATAAGCCGGTAAATTTCCGGTCTGGGCGATCGAGATCGCTTCCTTACAGGGGTTTTTTCCGCAGCCGAACAGGTGCGGGTGTTCCGGAAAAACCTGTTTGACGCGCTCCTCGATAATGTGCTAAAATAATGCGAATTCGTCTGTTGCCCAAGAGTTACCTCCAGGGTCGGTCGATCTGTCCGGCGATTGATTTATCGCATTTTTTGCCTTGGGCCCGGCGCAATCGTCGGAGAGATTCTCAGTACCCAAAAAATCGGATTTCGAGTAGAAGCGGAGACTGTCCATGCAGCTTTCACAGGACGTGAGTTTATCTACGATTTATCAGCCGATTTCAAGAGAACTGGAGGCGGTCAGGAAGAACCTGCTCGGGCATCTGCGGGATGCTTTTAGTTTAATCAGTGGAATCGGGTTCGAGAAGACAGTTGTCGAGGGAAAGCAGATACGTCCGGCTTTGGCGCTGCTGACCGGAATGGCGGCGGGAGGCAAAAACGACGCCTTCTTGATTGATATCGCGGTGGCCAGCGAGATGACGCATTTCGCGAGCCTGATCCATGATGACGTTGTTGACGGCGCCAAAATGCGGCGCGGCTCGGAGTCGGTTAACGCCCGTTGGCACGATAAGGTTGCGGTTCTCCTCGGAGATTACATCATTTCACAGGCGCTGTACGTTCTCAGCGACAATCATAATTCCGGCATCATGCGCACGATGATGACGGCGATCAAACACATGTCTGAAGGAGAACTCCATCAGATCACCGCCCGCTCCGAAGGCATCATCAGCGAACGGGATTATTTCAGCATCATCGAGCATAAAACCAGTTCGCTCATGGGGGCTGTCTGCAAGATGCCGGTTCAGCTCATCGGAGAACCGGCCGAGACGGTGGATGCAATGCACGCTTTCGGTTACAACTTCGGCATGGCATTTCAAATCGTTGACGACCTGCTCGATTTTGTGGCCGGCGAGGAAAAATTGGGTAAACCGATACTCTGCGATATCCGAGAAGGCAAGGCAACCTTGCCGACCATTTGCCTGCTGAGCCGGCTCGACAAGCGTGACGGCGACAGAATAAAGAAAATCCTGCACGAGCGCCGACTCGAGGAAAAAGATAAGAATTGGCTGTGCGAAATCGTCCGCACCTGCGCCGCGGACGAATATTGCATCGAGGTGGCGCGCGATTTCACCGCACAGGCCAAGCGCGCCCTTGACGTTTTTCCGGATTCCGAATACAAGAAATCGATGGTCGACCTCTGCGATTATATCGTGGCGCGAGAAAGGTAGATTCGTTCCCGCTCAAAAGGTTCCCCCTCCTGCTCATCTCTCGCTGTTCGCGCTGTATGTTTTCAGCGCGGGCGCATGCTGTCGTAGTGGAAAACAAACACGTGTCTTTTTGGGAGGATTTGCCGTCAAGGCCGGCGGTTGCCTTTTTCCCTGGACGAGGCTCCCGGCTGTATCGTGTATGTTCGCTGATTACAGCGGGTAACGCATCTGTTGATCGGGCAAAGGCGTGAATGAAGGATTGGGCCGCCGTGAAGCGGGGGAGAGAAACAGGTGTTGGCAAAGCACTTGCTCACTTGTTTTCTTCAGGTCATATTTGCATGTGAAGGGAGAAGGATGTCAAGGTTAATCCCGCTTGAAATCCTCCAGCCAGATCGCGAGCTTCAGATACTCATGCATGGCATGGTATAATATAAAAGTTAACCAGGAGAAAAAATGCTAGGCAAAGTTTGGAAGTTTTTCTGTTCAGTCAAGCTAACCATTGTATTGTTCGTCTTGATCCTGATCCCATCGGTTGTGGGTACGATCGTATTGCAGAACGCGCAGGACCCGAATCAATATGCAGAGGTATACGGGCCGACATGGGACCGCATTTTCCGGTTTCTCGGGTTTTATGATGTGTATCATGACCCGCGATTCGTCATTCTGCTGGTTCTCCTGGGATTGAACACGCTGGCGTGCACGGTCAGCCGCTTCAAGCTGCGGTGGAACCGGGCCGGCGCGATGATGACTCACTTCGGGCTGCTGTTCATTTTGTTGGGCGCACTCGCCGGCGCGATCTTCGGAATCAAGGGATTCATGGTGATACACGAGGGCGAGACCACCGACCAGATCAGCATCGGGCGGGCCACCCAGAAAATGGAGACTTTGCCGTTCCAGCTAAAACTGGCCGATTTCATCCTGGACCTGCGCGAGGAGCCGGCAAACCGCCTGTTCGTTTTGGACGTGAAATCCGGAAAACAAAAGAGCTTTTCGCTCGACGAGGGGAAGACTGTCGCCCTTCCGCAATCGGCGTGGTCGGGCCTGCTCTCGCGAGCCGGCGTCAAATCCGCAAATGCCGAGACAATCGTGGTGGAAGAATTCCTTCCCCATGCTTCGATGGTCACCTCCATAACTGAAGGACCTCAGGAAACCGGCATGGCTGCCATGGAATTCACGTTGTCTGGAGACGGAACTGAGAGACAGGCGTACGTGATATCGCAAATCGAGCGACCGTATACCTTTGGGCGTTCGGGCCTCGGGGTACTCTACCTCGTTGTTGAGAGTGAAAATGACATTGAAGAGAAGATCAAGCTGCTGACGGCGCGTCCTAAGAGCGGCAGCCAAATAGAGATCACGTTTCCGGGCGAATCCGAAAAGAGAACATACTCCACCGAAGTAGGCGCGAAACACAAGATCGGCGATACCGGATACACCCTCGAAGTTCTTCGGTACGTGCCGGATTTTGTCATCAATCCGGGGCGAGAGGTAGTTTCCCGCTCCGATCAGCCGAACAATCCGGCGCTCCAGGTCAGAGTCACCGGTCCGAACGAATTCAGCCAGGAGCAGTGGCTCTTCGCGAAGTTTCCCTCGATGCATGCGAGCGCCGATGCGCCATTTGAGATGAAATACCGGATGGACCCGCATCAGGCTGATGCCTCTCGATTGCTGCTCGTGCTGAATCCGCAGGGCAGCGCTCCCGTTCTGGCGGTCCTGCGTGATGGAAAACTGGTGGAAAAGAGAGAGATCAACATCGACGAGCCGGTAACCGTGTCGGATATCGCGTATACGTTTGCCGCCAAAAGATTTATTGCGAATGCGAACATCAACCGAACGATCGAGAACCGGCCGGACATGCCGAATCAACCGGCGATAAAGCTGTCGCTGTCAAGCTTGGCTGACCCCGTTTATCTGTGGGAAGGTAATCCGATCGATGTTCCCGGTTATAAAATGGTGTTTCAGCAGGAAGATATGGTAAAAGACTACTTCAGCATCCTGCAGGTAATAAATGACGGCAAGGTGGTGGCCGAGAAGAAGATCGAGGTGAACGACCCGCTGAGATACGGCGGCTACACGTTCTACCAGTCGTCTTACGACTCCGAGCGTTCGAGTTGGAGCGGACTACAGGTGAAAAAAGACCCCGGCGTCACGCTGGTGTATATCGGTTTCATTGTTATGACGTTGGGGATGATTGTCATCTTCTACGTCAATCCCCTCGTCAGGAAATCAAGGGCCGCAAGGGCCGAACAACTTTCTGCGGACGGTCGAGAAGCGATAGGAGCAGCAAAATATGAGTAATTCTCTGGTAAATATCTCATTTTTAACAATGATATTGGCTTCGTTCGTCTACGCAGTCAATAATTTCACGCGCAGAGAGAGCCTGGGCAAAGTTTTCGGATATACCGGCACGATGAGCCTGCTTCTGGGCCTCGTTCTCATGACCGTCGCGATCCTCCTGCGCTGGCAGGAGGCTCAGAGGCCGCCGTTCAGCAATATGTACGAGTCGCTCATGCTGTTCTCTTGGTCGATTATCCTCATCTATCTTGTCTTGGAATATGTCTACAAGATACGCGTGGTCGGCGCGCTCGCGGCGATCCTGGCGGTCACCGCCCTTGCGGCGGCTTCATTTTTTAATGATGCGATTGAACCGCTTGTTCCCGCGCTGCAAAGCAATTGGTTGACGTATCACGTCATCACCTGCTTCATCGGATACGCCGCTTTTGCCATTTCGGCGGGTGTGAGCGCTGTATATGTGGTTCTGAAGCTGAAGGGGGAGCGTTCTCCCGTAAAAGGCGGGACCGGCAAAGAGGCGGAGCTGAAAAAGGTGCTCCAATCTTTCAATTATGAATCGATTCGTTTCGGGTTCCTCTTCCTCGGGATCGGCATCATCACGGGGGCCGTCTGGGCGAACGAAGCCTGGGGCACTTACTGGAGCTGGGACCCGAAGGAAACCTGGTCGCTGATCACGTGGATCATTTATGCGATCATCATCCACTTCAAGTATGTATCGGGCCGGTTCGGCATCAAGGACCTGAACATGTTTACGGCGGTCGGCTCGATCGTGGGCTTTCTGGCCGTGATCTTCACGTATTTCGGCGTCAATTTCATCCTCTCGGGCCTGCATTCGTACGCGTAAAAAAGCGTTTGGCCCCCCTCGAAGCATGCGGCCCCAGCCTCTGCTTTAGGGTTGAAACTTTGTCGAAACATGCTATAATTGAAAGGCGGGACATCTGTGCCCGCCATTCGTATTGGAGAGGTGGCTGAGCTCGGTTGAAAGCGGCCGACTCGAAATCGGCTAGGCGGGCTAAAACTCGCCTCGGGGGTTCAAATCCCTCCCTCTCCGCCATTCTTGAGATAATCAGAGCGACTGAAAGCGCAAATTTTAGGCGGCGCGTCTAAAGATCGGTCATGTTTCGGCTCGTGCTAGATGGGGAGTTAGCGGTGCCCTGTACTCGCAACCCGCTTTAGCGAGATCGAATTCCCGTCTGAGGTTTGATGGATCAGGTGTCTGCGCCGGATACGCCGGCGATGAGGAGCGGGTCCTTCGCAATCGGATATTGCCCAACCCCGCCAGGCCCGGAAGGGAGCAGCGGTAAGCGACTGTCCGGTGTGCCGGAGGTAACCTGGTCTGAGTTGGCGGTCCGGAAAGCGGCCTGTGAAGTGAATCGAGGGCGGGTGCACGAGCCAAATTTTTTTGATGCATCAAAATCTAAGGGGTCCTGTTGCCGGCTCCCGGGGCTCGATTAAATAGAAGGAGAAGCAGTGTCCTACGTCGTATTAGCGAGAAAATGGCGCCCGAAGCAGTTCCGCGATGTCGTGGGGCAGGAACATATCACCACAACGCTGCTCAACTCGATCCGGTCCGGCCGCACCGCGCATGCCTATCTCTTCGTCGGCCCGCGCGGCATTGGAAAGACGACGACAGCCCGGATCTTCGCGAAAGCGCTTAACTGCCCAGTCGCGGCCGACGGCGAGCCGTGCGGCGAGTGCGAAGCGTGCACTGAGATCGGGCTGGGTCGCTCGATCGACGTTATTGAAATAGACGGCGCCTCCAACAACAGCGTCGATGATATCCGTGCCCTGCGCGAAAATGTAAAGATAGCGCCTGCAAACTTGCGGTATAAAGTGTACATCATCGACGAAGTCCACATGCTTTCGACCGCCGCATTCAACGCGTTTCTGAAAACGCTGGAGGAGCCGCCCGCCCACGTCAAATTCATCCTGGCCACCACCGAGGCTCATAAAATTCCAACAACCGTTCTCTCGCGCTGCCAGCGCTTCGACTTTCGCCGCTTGACATCGCGCCAGATACACGGTCGCCTGAAAGAAGTTGCGGAAACGGAGCATTTGCAGATAGCGGATCGCGCACTATTCGCCATCGCCCGTTCATCTGAAGGCAGCATGCGCGATGCTCTCAGTATTCTTGATCAACTGGTCTCGTTCAGCGACGGCGAGATATTGCTTGATGACGTGCACGCGATGCTTGGAACGGTGGGTCAGGAGCTTTACCGCCAACTGGCGATCTCGATCTCGGCCGGAGATTCCATTTCTATCCTGCAAATCATCGACGACGTCGTGGAGCGGGGAAAGGACTTGGGTCAGTTCCTCAAGGAGTTGACCCTCTATTTTCGGAACCTTCTTCTGGCCACCTACCCAAAGAATGAGGCCCTTATTGATCTGCCGGAGGAAGAGATAGCCGATCTGAAAAAAATCTGCAAAAAGTATGAACAAACGAACATCGTCAAGATAGTCCAGGACTTGTCGGAACTCGAGAGCCGCTTCCGTCAATTGCCCTCGCCGAGGGTGGCGCTCGAAATGGTGATTATCAGGCTTGCTCATCTCGGCGGCGAGGTGTCGGTTGAAAGCATTCTCTCGAAGCTGACTTCTCTCGAGAGACGATTGCAGAAAACCCGCGGGGATTCGGGTGCTTCGCCGACGGATGGGGGAACGCCCGTGTCGGAGAAAAGCGGCGTTTCCGAATCGACTTATTCATATGACGGCGCAAATGAAATCGGGGACGAGCCCGAAAGGATTGAAGAGCCCATCGAACACCGCCCGGCGGAAGACCCCGGGGAAGAGGAGCCTCAGTCCCAGCTTGACTTATGGAACCAATTCCTGGGGGAAATCCAGAAACACCGGATGTCGATTTACTCTTTCTTGCAGCGCGGCAGCTTCTGCGGACTGGATAACGATCAGATGATCATCAGTTTTGCGCCGGAGCACAGCTACAATAGGCGACATTTGGAGCAGAAGGAAATGACGATGCTCCTGGAGCAGACGCTGCGAACTGTCAGCGGGAGAGCCATCAAGATAAAGATGATTACTGCGGAAGCTCATCCCGTATCCCACCGAGCAAAAGAGCCGCCGTCGAGGACGCCTCCTCCGGAGGCAGAAAAGGAACAACTTGTCGAGCGGGCGCTGAAAAACCCGATAGTGAAAAAGGTTCTGGAACTCTTTAATGGCAAAATTGTATACGTAAGTGATTAGCTTCACCTCAGGAAGGAGCGTTCGATATGGATATGGGAAAGATCATGAAGCAGGCGCGGCAGCTTCAGGAAAAAATGAGCAAGCTGCAGGATGAGCTTGGTACGAAGACGGTCGAGGCCACCACAGGGGGCGGGATGGTTAAAGTAGTCGCCAACGGCAGGCGGGAAATCCAATCCATCCAGATTTCGCCCGAGGTGGTTGACCCGAATGATATTGAGATGCTGCAGGATTTGACGCTTGCGGCGGTTAATGAGGCTCTTCGCAAGGCGGAAGAACTGGCCACGGCGGAGATGTCCAAAATAGCCGGCGGAATGAACCTGAAGCTTCCGGGGCTCATGTAAGAAGAAAAGCGTGAAAATAATCTTTCTCGGCACCCCTGCGTTTGCTGTCCCCACCCTCGAACGCATCCAGCAAAGTCACCACCGAATTGCCGCCGTTATCAGCCAGCCGGACCGGGCGCGCAGCCGCGGGCTGCGTGTGACGCCGACCCCGGTAAAGCAAACGGCTTCCGCTTTCGGCATTCCTGTTCTTCAGCCGGAGAAAGCGTCATCGCCCGAAGTTGTGCAGCAGGTGCGCCTGCTTGCACCGGACGCCGCCATTGTTGTTGCTTACGGTCAAATCCTCAAGCGAGAATTTCTTTCAGCCCCTCGCCTCGGCTGCATCAACCTGCACGCCTCGCTCCTCCCGAAGTACCGAGGACCGTCACCGATACAAGCCGCCCTCTTGGCCGGCGACCGCGAAACCGGAGTGAGCACCATGCTGCTGAACGAAGGAATGGACACAGGCGACATTCTCCTGCAGCGGAAAGTCAGCATAGCGGACGATGACACGGCAGGAACGCTTCATGATAGACTGTCGCAAATCGGAGCCTCTTTGATGGTCGAAACCCTCGACGGGATGGAGGAAGAAACGATAACTCTCCAACCGCAGGATGCGACCCAGGCGACCATAACCAAAAAGATAACGAAAGAAGAGACCCGGATAGATTGGAATCGGGCGCCGGAAGAAATCCATAACCGCGTGAGAGCGTTCAATCCCTGGCCCGGCTCCGAAACCTTGCTGGAAGGCAAGCCCCTGAAAATCTGGAGGACCGTTCCCGCCGGAACGCGCGAAGATACCGGCGAGCCGGGCGAGGTTCTTGCCGCAGAGGGCAACGATCTTGTGATTCAGGCCTCGGGCGGAACAATGCGTGTGCTGGAACTTCAATTGGCCGGCGGCAAGCGCCTGAGGACAGCTGAATTTTTGCGAGGGCACCCGGTCAAACCGGGCGTCATCTTGGGCTCGTGATTATCTTCCGGCCGATATTCTGACGTTATGCCGAAACAACTGGTTGATCCGGCGCGGGAACAGGCGCTGAAAATTCTCCGGAAAACGGAGGCCGCTCTTTCGTTCACGAAACTGCTGCTCGCATCGCAAGAGGAAGCGGCTGCGTCCGATCTGGCGCGCGCCTTCATTCATCAGCTCGTGATGGGCGCTCTCCGCACGAGAGGAACGCTCGACTGGGCGCTGAGCCGCCAAAGCACGACACCGCTCGAGGAATTATCTTCCTGGATACGGAATATTCTCCGCCTGGGGCTGTACCAGATTCTGTATCTTGATCGGGTACCCAAATCGGCTGCGGTCGACGAATCCGTCAAGCTGGCAAAGAAATACGGGCATGCCGGCACTGCGGGACTCGTGAACGCGGTGCTCCGAAATTCGCACCGGGAAGAACTGCTCCGGGCGGTTGACGCGCTTCCTGAAGATAATGCCGCCGATCTTTCGGTAAAGTACTCGCACCCTCAGTGGATGGTGGAGCAGTTCATTCAGGATTGGGGATCGGAGCGGACGATCACGATCCTGAAGAACAACAACAAGATGCCTCCTCTCAGCGCGCGCGTGAACGCGCTTCGAACGGACCGGCGAAAACTTCTGGAGCAACTCGAGCGCGAGGGCGTTCAAGCGTCGCCCGTCCCACTGCTCGAAGAAGCCGTCGAATTTGCCGCTGGCGCGACCCCGTGGAAACTGCCGGCTCATGAGAAAGGACTTTTCTATCTGCAGGACGTGAGCTCGATGTTTGCGTCTTATTGTCTCGACGTCCGCCCGGGTCACACGGTACTCGACGCGTGTGCGGGTCCGGGGGGAAAAGCGACACATCTGGCGGCGTTAATGCGGAATCAGGGAAAGATAAATGCGCTCGACGTGCATGAGCATCGTCTTGGTCTCATCAGAGAAAATGCGGCGCGTCTGGGCGCCGCTATCGTCGAGACGAAAGAACAGGACGCGACGGAAGACCTCACGCCTCTTTTTTCCGGCGCCGACCGGGTTCTGGCCGACGTTCCGTGTTCGGGGCTCGGAGTGATACGAAGGCGCGTGGATTTGAAATGGCGGCTGCGACCCGAGCAGATCCCGGCTTTGGTCGAGTTGCAAGCAAAGATCCTCGAACGCGCTTCGGAATGTCTGAAGCCGGGCGGGCTGTTGGTATATTCAACGTGTACGATTGCAAAAAGAGAGAATGAGCGATTGGTTGAGGGGTTCTTGAGTCGGCACAGCCGGTTTGAGGTCGATCCGCACGTACCCAAACCCCTGGAGAAATATCTGACAAGCAAGGGGTTTGTGCAGATTTTACCGGGCGATGAGAACATGGACGGGTTTTTCATTGCCCGTCTCAGGCGATTATAATATAATAAGTTTGTGCAAAACGAAGTAAAACAGGATCAGAATTCCGTCAAGAAGCTGGTAACGACGCCGTTTGTGAAAATCGCGATCGGGGCCGTTGTTTTCCTGGCTTCGGCCGTTGTTTTTGGGCTGCTGGCGCTGAACCTCATCATCAAGCATGGTGAGAAAGTGGTTGTTCCGAACCTGGTGAACAAGAGCGTAGTGGAGGCGCTCGATCTGGTGAGTGAGCGCCGGCTCGAATTAAAGAAAGCCGGCGCCAGAAACAGCTCGTTGATTCCGGAGAACTTCATTGTATCGCAAGATCCGCTTCCGGGGTCGGTAATAAAGGAGGGGGCGTCGATCTCGGTGGTGATCAGCCTGGGGAGCCAGATCTCGCAGGTGCCTGATGTCTCAGGCAAACCGGTGCGGGAAGCCCAGGTCGAACTGAACCGGGCCGGTCTGAAAGCGGGGCGGATTTCGAGAGTTCATCATCAAAAGGTGGCAGATACGGTGATTGCGCAAATGCCGGCGGCCGGGCAACAGGTTGAGCGTGACACGCCGGTAAACGTGTTGGTGAGTCTCGGCCAATATCCTCGAAAATACCGATTACCTGATTTCGCGGGAGCCTCGGTAGAGCTGGCGGGCCGTATTCTGGAGGCAATGGGAATCCAGATCGGGGAAATAATGCCGAGAATAGATTTTAGCCGCCCGCAGGGGACAGTACTTGACCAGAATCCGCGGCCGGGCCTGCTGGTGCGCCAGGGAGATACGATCTCGCTGGTGGTGAGCAGTCTGAAGGGGGAAGTGAATGAGCTTGAGCGCAAACAGGCTGTTTTCATTTACCAGGTGCCCTACGGGTTCTGGTCGAAATCGGTGCGCATTGAAGTCACCGATCCGGAAGGAATTAGAACCATATATAATGAGATCGAAGAACCGGGCGCCGGTATCCGGGCGGCTTTCGGATATTCGGCTCAGTGTACGGTAAAGGTTTACCTTGACGACGTGCTTGAAACAGAAAGGATCATGCGGTGAGAGTCCAAATCGCCCCATCAATTCTATCCGCTGATTTTCGCCGGTTGGCCGAAGAAGTGACTGCCGTCGAGCAGGCCGGCGCCGACTTGCTCCATCTGGACGTCATGGACGGTCATTTCGTCCCGAATATCACGTTCGGGCCGGCTGTTATACGGGCAATTAAATCGGTTGCCACCGTCCCGCTCGATGTCCACCTGATGATTGAGAATCCGGCCGACTATATAGAAGAATTTGCGAGTGTGGGGGCGGACATCATCACAGTTCACGTCGAATCGTGCCCTCATCTTCATCGGGTAATCCATCAGATCAAGGATCTGGGTGTCAGGGCCGGCGCTTCATTGAATCCGTCCACGCCGATCGATAACGTCAGATACATGGTTGACGATCTCGATATGGTGCTGATCATGTCGGTAAACCCCGGGTTCAGCGGCCAAAAATTCATTCCACAGATATTAAAGAAAATCGCGCACGCAAAAGAGCTTATTGGAAACCGGGTGAATCTCCAGGTCGACGGCGGCATCACTACGGAAAATGCCGCGGCCGTTGTCAAGGCCGGCGCCGACATTCTGGTAGCGGGCTCTTCCGTTTTCTCGACGTCGGACTATGCGCTGGCTATCAGAGGCCTGCGCGGTACCCAAGCGTGAACCAGCGAGATCCGGAACATCCCATTCAAACCGTCAGTCTCTCTATCCCATCCATTCCTCGGTTCTTGCGCATCGTACGCAGCCTTATCGCAGAACTTGCGGAATTGAACGGGTTTTCCCTCAAGGACCGCGACAGGATCTGCCTGGCGGTCGGTGAAGCCTGTTCAAACATCATACGCCATAGTTATAAAGGCAAGCCCGACGAGATCATTGTGATCAAATGCGAGTTGCACGAGGACAGGATCAAGATCAGCATCAGGGATTTCGGTGAGAAGATCGACCTTTCGCGCATTCGGCCGCCGGACGCGGCCTCAGTCCAGCCGGGCGGTCTTGGCGTTCACATGATCAGATGCATGATGGACGAAGTCGAGTACGAGACCACACATGAGGTCGGCAATGAAATCCACATGACAAAGCTTCTCTCCTCCGCGGAGCACGACAATGGTGGTTAAGACTGAACGTGCGGGACGGGCCGTCATCATACGGGCCGAAGGCGAAGTGGACCTGTACTCGTCGCCGTCCTTGCGCGAGGCGATATTGGATTCCGTCAAAAAAGAGCTTTCGCCGATTGTCGTCAATCTCTCTGAGGTGACATATATAGACAGTTCGGGAGTCGCCACACTGGTAGAAGGGTTCCAACTGGCGAAACGATATTCCGGCATCGTCCGTCTTGTCGGCCTCAACGAGCGGGTTTCCGAAGTCTTCAAGCTGGCCCGCCTTCACCAGGTATTCCAGATATGCCAAACCGAATCCGAAGCTCTCCAGATCCGGCCGAAGCGCTAAATGCTTTCTTTGGCTACTTCGGAAACAGGTTGTTTTCAGTTATTCGGGCCGCTCGGCGCCTTTTGCGCTTGACTCTTCAGGCGCTGGAATGGAGCTTCATCGCCCCCTTCACGTCGCGGGGAATGCGCTGGAAGAGCGTGCTCCGCCACATGGTTATTGTCGGCTTCGATTCGATCCCGATCGTCAGTTTCATCTGCGCGCTCGTCGGCGCGATCATGGCGATGCAGTCGGCTTATCAACTCGAGCAGTTCGGCGCGCTGCTGTATGTTCCCCCGATTGTCGGCGTGGTGATGACCCGGGAACTCGGCCCGCTGATCGCGGCCGTCATCATGGCGGGCAGGAGCGGGTCCGCTTTTGCGGCGGAAATCGGCACCATGGTGGTCTCGGAAGAAGTCGATGCGCTGGAATCGATGGCGCTCCATCCGATCAAATTCCTGGTGGCGCCCAAGCTCCTCGCCATGATCTGCATGCAACCCTGCCTCACGATGATCGCTGACCTTGTGGGCATTGCCGGCGGCATGCTCATCGGCGTTTACAGCCTCGAGATGAATTACAATCTCTATTATTCGTATACGGTCGATTATCTTGTCATGCGGGATATCATCACCGGTTTGATCAAGAGCGTGGCCTTTGGGATGATAATCGCCATGGTCGGCTGCTACTACGGTTTTTCCGTCAGGGGAGGCGCCGAAGGTGTGGGTCGCGCCACAACCTCTTCTGTCGTCACCTCGATTTTCTTGATCATCGTTGCCGATTTGATTTTCACCGCTCTCTTTTACTATGTGATCTGACCCGAACAATGGGTTGAGTTATGACAGGCCGTTCAGCATTCGAATCAGGCGGTCCCGAGGCGAGAATCTCGGTGCGCGACCTTGTTGTGAAGTACGGCGACCGAGTGGTTCTGAACAAGATATCGCTGGACGTCATGGCCGGCGAGACGATGGTGATTCTCGGCGAAAGCGGCGGCGGGAAGAGCACATTTCTGAAATGCCTGATAGGATTAAAAAAACCGTCATCCGGCAAGATTCTGATTTACGGCCAGGACATCACGAAGGTTTCCCCGGAGGAATTCGCGAACATCAAGAAGAAGTTTGGCGTTCTTTTCCAAAGCGCGGCTTTGTTCAACTCGATGACGGTGGCTGACAACGTTGCGCTCCCGCTGCGGGAGCACACCCGGCTGGACGAATCGGTCATCGACATCATGGTGAAGATCAAGCTCGAACTGGTGGGGCTTACGGGGGCAGAACGCCTGTTGCCGTCTCAATTGAGCGGCGGCATGCGGAAGAGGGCCGGCTTGGCCCGGGCAATGGCGATGGACCCCGAGATACTTTTTTTCGATGAGCCGTCTGCGGGACTTGACCCGCGCCTGGCCGCTGATATCGACTCTTTGATATTGAAGTTGGAGCGCGCGTTTCATTTGACCATGGTGGTGGTGACCCACCGGATCGAGAGCGCTTTTGCGATTGCCGACCGAGTTGCATTGATCCACGGCGGGGACATCCTTTTCTTGGGGACTCCCGACGAAATGCGCCGCAGCGACAATCAAATCGTGCGGCAATTTCTTGAGGGGGCTCCGCATCCGGAAGGCGAAGGCCGGGGCGATTATCTCCAGGACATCCTGCGGGAAAGAGGGGAGTAGATGGGATACAGGGCTGACGAGGTGAAAGTCGGTTTCGTGCTGGTCCTCAGCATTTTGATCCTGGCCGGATTCATTATTGCCATTCTCGGTCTGCGTCTCGGCCAGGAGATGGTCGAGTATTCAACCTCGCTGAAATTCGTGGCCGGCATCGATCCGGGGCGAGTCGTCCGGTTCGGCGGGATGGAGGTCGGCAACGTCTCAGACGTTCACGTCTCCAGGGAAGACACCAGCTTGATCAGCGTCGTCATGAGTATCAAGAAAGAAGTACCCATCAAAACCGATTCGGTCGCCTTCATAAACAACATCGGGTTTGTCGGCGATTTCTATATCGAGATCAGCACCGGCTCGGCGGAGGCGCCTCTGCTCCCGCCCGGCAGCGAAATACAAGCGACCGAAGTCCCGACCTTCAACGAGCTGATAGCGCAAGCCCGCACCGTTGTTGACAGGCTCGATACGTCGCTCGGCATCATTAACGATAACATTCTGATGGAGGAGGTTCCCGAACTGCGCAAGCGACTGGAAGTGACCGCTGAAAACCTCGACCGGCTTCTGAACGACCTGGATGCCATTCTTATCGAGAACAGGCAAAACATCAGCCGCGTGATCAAGGAAGTCGCCGGCATAGTGGAGGAGAACCGGCAGGAGATCAACACCACCATTGAGAATTTCCGGGAGGCCTCAAGAAAACTCGATATACTTGCCGACATGCTTTCTTCCGTAGTAGCGGAAAACCGGGATGATTTGGATACTACAATAGATGAGATTCGCACGGCGGCCGCCGAGGCGCGCGACGCCGCCGAAAAACTGGATGCGCTCGTGACGGAGAACGTCGATGACATGAATACCGTGATCGAGAATCTGGAATCGACCTCCGTCAATTTCAGGGACATGTCCGAAGACCTTGTCGGACGGCCGTGGCGCCTGTTCTGGCGGACCGAGCCGCCCGAACGACAGGTCATCGAGAGGGAATAATTCAATGCATCGCAGGTACGCCGTTGTTACGATGGCGCTCGCGCTCTGCTTATTTGCCTGCGCGACGCAGTTGACGCCTACAAATTACTATGTGCTCGGGCTACCCGTTGCCGCTCCGCCACCCGGCGAGCCTGTTTTCCCTGTTTCGCTTGCTGTAGCGAGCTTTGAGGCCGACTCTCCGCTTTTGCGACGCAATATCGTTTGGCGCGAAAACAATACAATCGGTTTCTACACGAATGAAAGATGGGCGGAACTGCCGGGCAGATTATTCGCTCACCGGCTGTATCGCCGCGCCGCGGGCTCAGGCCTTTTCGAGCGAGTGAAACTGGGGGCGATTTCCAATAACGCCGATTTTTCGATCCGAGGAAAAATTCTGACTTTTGAAGAGACCACGACTGCGGAGGGCAAGTTCGGAAAAGTTGCCGCGGATGTCGAGTTGCTGGATCAGAGTGGCGCCGTACGGTGGAGTGGCACGTTGGAGAAAACAGAACCGGTGCAGGGCGAAGGCGCGCAGGCAACCGTTCAGGCCATCTCCCGGGCGGCCGAAGCAACGATTACTTCTATCCTTTCGTCAGTCGCTCAGACGCTCCGGCAGACGGAACCCGGCCTCACCGAATAAGCTCCCGCCGCGATTATTTATCGCCGTAATAATGCTTCAGCGCCTGCACGAACGCGTGCGCAAACTTGTCCCGGAATTTCGGATCGTTCACAAGTTTGCAGTCGTCGGAGTTATTCAAGTTTACGACTTCCACCAGAATCTTTACCGGCACGATGTTGTGCCTGATAACGGCAGGAACATAGGCGTGCCTGCGTTTGATTACCTGATTGCGGATCGGTTTCGCGGGATGGATGCCGATTCCCTCGTCATGCAGAGAACGGATGATCTGCTTTGCCAGGTCTCCCGATAGGCCTTCCGATCTAACCCTGTTCTTGTACGATATCTGCACGTACTGGCTCTCTCTCACCTCTGCGCGTGAGGTATACTCGATTCCGGTCTTTCCGCCGTTTCCGCTGCATAAGTAAGTGCTGGGGATATAGATCATCGTTCCGCGGGCATCCGGATGCAACGAATCGGCGTGAAAACTGACAAAAACGACTTTATCAGGGTCGGCTCCCGCCTTGGTCACTTTTCGAAAGATCGAATTCGCCAGGTACCACCGCAGGTTTGCGGACACCTTGGCATCATGATTGCGGTAAACAGGATTCGTCAGAACATATTCATCATGATCGTTCTGAAAATAGGAGACATCCTTGAAACCATAATTCTCACTCTTGTCCTGAAGCGTCATTTCCACCTTTGCCAGAGTCGTCGTCTCAAGGATGTGCTTGACCCGGCACGTGATGTCGTACACGATCTCGTCTTCATATACGCGATTATGTCCGATTCGCCCTATCGTGCCGGGATCGTTGCCGCCGTGGCCGGGATCAAGAATGACGATTATGCCTTTCAGATCTTCCGTCTGAATGGGATTTGAATACCGGTCGGCTTCTTTCTGGAGCCGCTCGTATTCAACCCTTCGGGGGTCGTCAGGCGGCAAGTACATCACGGAGAGCAGGTCGAGCGGAATCTTTATCTCGTCGCCTTTTTTCAATCTGCGCGGATCTCTTATCCCGCTCCGCTCGCAGATGAGCTTCGTCGCCTCCATCACGTCCTCAGCGGTCACACGATCGGTAAACTGCATAACAACCTTCGAATAGATCGTGTCGCCCCTCTTCATCCGGTAGGAAGCATACGGTCCCTGCGAATCCATCTTTAAAACCAACTCTCCATTCAACTGCTTCAGCTTAGCCGCCCCCCCCTCGGCGGTACGCCTGGCCGCGATTTCAAAAGTGATCATGTCCCTGAAGGCGGGCGACAGCAGATGGACGGGGATTTTAACGATCGAATTCTTGTATAGTTTTTTACGGGGCGACATTTTGTTGTACGCGCTGATCTTGGTGTGGTTCTGGGCGTTTCCCGTGAACCACTTGCTCATGCTCCATAGAGTCTCGCCGCCGATCGCTCGTGTCGAGACATACGTCACCTTGTGAATCCAATGCTCTTCGGTATGGCTGTCATTCGGAAAAAGAGCCTTGACCGCTTCCAACTGATACTCGGGCGTCAAATCCTCAAGGGGTACATGCAGGCAGTCGCCCTTAATCAGCTTCTGGCACGTCTCGGGGTTTGCAAGCAACCTGTCGACCCATTCCTGTAAATCGTAATCTCCTGTGGGACAAGCTTTTACTGCGATTTCATTATCATTTCCCAGCGATACAGTCAACCCCGGCTCAAGAGACGTCTCAACTGCCGCATACACCTGTGTCGTCGGCGCGATCAGGATAAGTGAGAACAGCATGAGCCAGCCGATATGGCAAAGAAGATATGGATGGATATCTTTTCTGTACATGCCCCACGTGATCAGTCTGCTACGCGGAAAAGAGATTTTGGGTATTATACCATAAGTTTGATTTTTTTCAACTTTTAGGATAGAGAACCACTACGGATAGTGTGTTGGGGACAAGTTCGGTGGGGAGTCGGACGGGGTGGACGAGGTGGACACAGTGGACTGAGTGGACGGAAAGGAAAAGAGCGATAGGACGGTTCAGACAGGTCAGACAAGTCGGACAGGTCAGACTGGGTGGACGGAAAGGAGTGATCGGACAAGGAGGACGTGATTGAAGAGTGGGTCTGGTCGAACAAGTCGAACGAGTCCGACAGGTCACAGAGGGGGATCGGGCGGGTTGGGCGAGGGCGGACAGGTCAGACAGGTCGGACGGGTCGGACAAGTTGCACAGGCCGGGCCACCCAACCATGTGCTTTCAGTTGACAATATCGCAATATCGTGATATATTTGCTTTCGTGAACACCGGGGTAAAACACGATCTGATCGAGATGGAGCTGCTTGAGCAATTCGCGCCCACGCTGAGGGCTATTGCGCACCCGGTCAGGCTTCGGATCATCGATTTCCTGAAAGACGGCGAGAAGCCCGTTTCTAAAATTGTCGAGGCGACCGGAAAGACACAGGCGCTCATCAGCCATCAGCTTGGAATCTTGAGAGCCCATGGCGCCGTGCGCGCGCGCCGCGAGGGAAACCAGGTTTTTTACCGGGTGGCCGACGAGTCTGCGCTTGGACTGCTTGAATGCATACGCAGACGGCGAGATTTAAAATGAGAGAGCATGAGGAGGAACGAGAATGGGTGAAACAAGAAAATTCGTAGTTATCGGCGCGAATGCCGCCGGTCTGAAGGCCGCCTCAAAGGCGCGCCGTCGCGACCCAAACCTGAAGATAACCGTTGTCCATAAGGGGAAATTCATTTCTTATGCCGCCTGCGGATTGCCCTATTACGTGAGCGGAATCATTCCGAAACAGGAATCATTGTATTCGAATCTGCTCGGCGTGCCCCGCACGCCGCAGTTCTTCAAGAAGATGAAGGAGCTGGACATCATCACCGGCTGCGAGATTACCGGGATCGACCGGAAAAACAAGAAGGTCACCGGCAAGATGGTGGACACCGGCCGCGAGCTGAGCCTGGATTACGACAAGCTGCTTCTCGCGATTGGAGCGCGCGCATTTGTACCGCCGATACCGGGGAAGGACGTGAAAAATATCCACACGATGCAGACCATTGAAGACGCCGAGGCGTTGCGAGGATTGATCCTTCCCGGCCGGAGAGTTGTGATCGTTGGCGGAGGCTTTATCGGTCTGGAGGCTGCCGAATCGCTCGTGCATCGCGGCATTAAGACAATCCTCATCGAGAAGATGGAACAGGTGATGACTGCGCTGGACTACGAGATGTCGATTATGGTGAAGCGCCATCTCCTTTCCAAGGGAGTCGAGGTAAGGACGTCGGAGGGCATTACGGAATTTCGGGGGGACGCATCGGGAAACGTTAGGCAGGTGGTTACGGAAAAAGGTGTTATCGAAGCCGATTTCGTTGTGCTTGGGATGGGAGTGAAACCCAATGTCGAACTGGCGCGAACGGCCGGATTGGAAATCGGAAAGACCGGCGCCATCACTGTGAACAAACACATGGAGACCAGCGACCGCGACATTTATGCCGCCGGCGACTGCGTTGAGGTTATCAACCTGGTGAGCGGCAAGCCGGTCTTTATGCCGCTTGGCTCGACCGCAAACAAGCAGGGTCGCGTCGTCGGCATCAACGTCACCGGCGGGCGCGATGAATTTCCGGGGGTGCTTGGGACTTTAGTTTTCAAGACTTTCGACTTGAACGTCGGCAAAACCGGCCTGATCGAGCGAGAGGCGCGGGCGATGGGATATGACGTCGAGACGGTTATAGCGCCCGGTCCCGATCGTGCCCACTATTATCCGACCGCGAAACTGATCGCCATCAAACTCGTTGCCGAGCGGCCAACGGGACGATTACTGGGCGCGCAGGTGGTCGGCATGGGAGACGTCGATAAACGAATCGATGTATTCGCAGCGCTCATCAGCGGCGGTGCGACCGCACAATCGCTTGGGAATCTCGACCTGTGTTATGCTCCACCATATTCATCTCCGATCGGCCCCGCGCTCACCGCCATCAATGTGATGCGCAACAAACTCTCCGGCGACGCTCGCGGCATCTCGCCCTTGGCCGTGAAGAAAAAGCTCGACCAGCGAGAGGATTTTGTCTTCCTCGACGTGCGGAATCAGAACGAATATGATGAAGTGCGCATACCGGGAGCGAAATTGATCCCGCTCGGCCAACTGAAAGAACGCCTGGGCGAACTGCCGAAGGAAAAGGAAATCATCCCGTTTTGCAAGATCAGCCTGCGCGGATACGAAGCGTGCAAGATACTCGATGCAGCCGGCTTCAAGGACACAAAGTTCATGGACGGCGGCGTGGTGACGTGGCCTTTTGAGCTTGCAACAGGCAACGGCGCGTCATAAAGAAAGAAATGCAAGACCTGCATGGAATCCGCCGCCGCAACTCTAACATGCATTGAAAAATGTTTCCAAACATGTTTTAATGGGGTACATTTTCGATATTTTCCCCGCCTTAGCTCGGATGTTGGCGCACACTAGGAGAGGAGCGGCGTGATGGACCTGATTTTCAAGAACGGCAATATCTTAACACTCGATCCGCAGGAAAAAATGGCCTCCGCGCTCGCCGTCAAATGGGGCAGAATATTTCGAGTGGGCCAGAATGAGGATGTTCTTGCGCTCGGCGGAAGCAGTACTCGGGTCATCGATCTTGCCGGCAAAACGCTGCTCCCCGGCTTCATCGACACGCATAATCATCTTTCCTTTTACGGCTACCTGGTCAGCTCGGTCGATTGCCGGGCCGCGTCCGGCATCACAAAGATCGCCGATATCATCGATCGGCTCCGCGCCGAGGCCGGTAAGACACCGGCGGGAGATTGGGTGAAGGGATGGGGATACGCCCATTATCAGTTGAAGGAAAACCGCCCGCTCACCCGGGTTGATCTCGATGCGGTCAGCACAGAGCATCCAATCCTGCTCATCCAGGTTTCCGGCCATGCAGGCGTCTGCAACTCGCTTGCCCTCGAACGATTCGGCTATTCGAAGGATACGCCGGATCCGCCCGGCGGCGCGCTCCGGCGCGACGCTTCGACCGGCGAGCCGAACGGCATCCTCGAGGAGTCGGCCTTGATGAATCAGGTGAACGGACTATTCATGCAGGAGTTCCTCATGCGACCGCTCGAGGGCCGCATGAAAATGATCGAGACGGCGGTTGAGCATTATAATCGCGCCGGAATTACCTCTCTTCATGAGGCCTATGTGACGCCGCAAACGCTGCAACTGTATCAGGAGATGGAGCGTCGAGGCCGGCTGAACCTGCGCATCTACACGATGAACATCGATTTCATGGCTTCGGCGCTGCTCGATGCCGGCATTGTTTTCGGGTACGGCACGCCGATGGTGAAGGTTGGCCCGATCAAGATGTTCATGGACGGTGGCATGAGTAACCGGACGGCGGCTGTCTCTCAGCCGTACGAGGGCGGTTCGGAGACCGGAATCTACCTGTCATCTCGCGAGGACATGTTTGAGAAGGTTGAGCGTTTTCACAATGCCGGCTATCAGATAGCCGTTCATGCGCAGGGCGATGCCGCAATCGGTACATTGCTCGATGCGTATGAGCGCGTGCTCGGCAAGAGGAGCGATAACCCGCTGCGCCACCGGATCGAGCACTGCGGGAATATTACCGATGAACAGATCAAGCGCGCGGCCAACATGAACATTTACGTATCGAGCCAGCCGATGTTCTTCTCGTACCTCGGGGACGGTTTCCTCGAAGCCTTTGGGCGCGACCGCGGCCACCGGCTCTACCCGTATCGGTCGCTGAAAAACAACGGTGTCCGAGTAGCCGGCGCGTCCGATTGTCCGGTTGCGCCCGCTCTGCCGCTTGTGGGGATTCGCGACGCGATCCTCAGGAAGACCGGCTCCGGCGCGGATTTCGGTCCGGAAGAAAAGCTGGGGGTCGAGGACGCGATAAGCCTGTACACTTCCGAGGCCGCACACTTCTCATTTGATGAGGCGCATCTCGGCACACTCGAAGAAGGAAAATATGCCGACCTGGTAGTGCTCGATCGGGACATCACGCGGATTCCGCCCGAACAGATTCCGGACGCGCAGGTGCTGATGACCGTGTTGGGAGGACGGGTGGTATTCAAGAATGTCTAGGGGCCGGTCCGGCCTCCAGGTACGAGCATATCGGAGCACTGGCCGATGTTCTGCTAAAAAATACTTGCCAATGCAAAAACTCCGAATCCGGTAATAATCAGACCTGAAATCCAATTTACAGACTTCAAGAGGAAAGCGTTCAACCTGGATTTCAGACGATTGACGCCGCTGCTCAAGATAACCCACCACAAACTCGAACCGGTAAAGACGCCCGCAATCAGCATGATTCCGGAAAGTGCACTTTCGTTTGCAGTGCCCAGACCCATGCCGGCAAAAACCGCCGCAAACGAGAGGATGGTAACCGGATTCGTGATAGTCAAAAGGTAGGTGGATAGATAATCATTTATCAAGCCGGCTCGTTCATCCGCGCGTGAGACAGCCTCTGACGGTTTGGCCAGGAATGTCCTCAAGCCCAAATAGAGTAGGAAGAGCCCTCCCGCAAAACGCACCCATAGCTGTTGGCCGACAAGAAGGTTTGAGATCGCGGTCAGACCGAATGCTGCAATTATACCGTAACAACCATCGGCTGTTGCCGCCCCCAGCCCGGAGATCAGGCCGGACCAGCGGCCGTTGGCGAGGGTCCTTTGAATACAGATAACTCCTATCGGGCCGACGGGTGCGGCAATCGAAAATCCTATGAGCAGTCCTTTGAAGAAGAAAAAATCGTCCATAGTCCTTGTTCAGACTGATTCGGTGCGGCATGGAAAAGAGAGGGTATCGAGTACGGCCATCAAGACGGCCGGCCGTCCGGAGCGGGCGTACGATACTGCTCTCGCAGGGATTTTTTCATGACCTTGCCGCTTGGATTCCGAGGAAGGTCGGGAACGAACTCGACCCATTTCGGCTTCTTGTAAGGTGCGAGGTTCTGTCTGCAGAATTCAATCATTTCGTCCGGCGTTGCGGTGCAGCCTGGCTTGAGCACCACGAACGCCTTCAGGCTTTCACCCCATTGCTCATCGGGAACTCCGATGATCGCGCAGTCGAAAACTTTCGGGTGATGGTTCAGGGCTATCTCGATCTCAGCGGGATAGATGTTCACGCCGCCGCTGATGACCATGTCCTTCTTGCGGTCGACGATGTAGTAGTAGCCTTCTTCGTCCATGTAAGCCATATCTCCGACTGAGAGGTAGCCGTCATGGAAGGACTCCTCGGTCGCGCGTTTGTTTCGGAAATAGCCGTCTACCAGCATGTTGTTCTTCATGAACATCTCGCCGACCGCCCCCTGCGAGACTTGTTTGCGATCGTCATCGAGCAGGAGAATTTCGTTGCCGTCAAAAGCGACGCCGCACGAGCCCGGTTTCTTCAACTGTTCCTCCGGCCTGAGGATCGTGTTGATGCCGGTCTCGGTCGAGCCGTAGAACTCGAACAGGCGGCCCTCGCCGAAATATTCGATGATGGCGCGTTTCGTGCTGATGTGGAACGGAGCGCCGCCGACGACGATGTTGCGCATCGAGCTGACGTCGTACTTCTTCTTCACCTCGGCCGGCAGCGTAGCCACCATGTTCAGCATGGTCGGCACCATGAAGGTGCTGGTGATCTTCTCACGCTCGACCACCTGGAGGAACCGTTCCGGGTCGAACTTCGGCATGATGTGAACAGAACCGCCGAGAATCACGTGCAATCCGGCGAATACGGGCGGCGCGCTGTGGTAAAGCGGGCACGTGACGACGTGGTGGTCGTCGCTCGTGATGCGGAAATTCGAGATGATGCTCATAATGAGCTGCAGATCGCGTGGGCGGTTCTCGCGGAATGCGCCTTTCGGAAGGCCGGTCGTTCCGGATGTGTAGATGATGGATGAGCTTGATTCCTCCGGATCGGCCTCCAGATCGGTTTCGGGCGCGGAGGCGGTCAGGGCTTCCAGCCGTTTGCACCAGGGCAGATTCCCGCCGCTGACGAGAACTCGCTCAGGCGTGACGTTTTCAAGGTTGTTCAGGATCGGCCGCACCACGTCGTCGAATTCTTTTCCCATCAGCAGCGCCTTGGCCTGAGAATTGTTCAGGATGTATTCGACTTCCTTACTCTTGAGCCGGTAGCCGATGGGGACTGCGTTCGCCTTCAATTTTCCGACCGCGTACGGCATCGCCATCGCCTCGATACTGTTATGCATCAACACGCCTACACGGTCGCCGCGGCCGATGCCGAGGGAGCCGAGCACGTTCGCCAGCCGATTCACGAAGAGGTAGAACTGGAGAAAGGTATAATGTCTCCCTCCATCGCTGACCGCCTGCTTGTTGGGCATTTCCTGCGCGTACCACGCAAGGGTGAAGGGGGCCGGTGGGGAAGCGGGCGCTTGCTGCGGCTGGGTGCTCATGCGATACCTCCGGGAATTTCGGGTCACGTACTGCGGCGTTTCGAGAATGCGACGAATTATACCGATAATTCCCTTATTCTGTCAAACGTCTTGGCGCTCGGCGACTTTAGTGTCATTGCGTCCTGAGTAAAATAAAGATTGTCAGTGCTGAGAGAGGAGATCGAGGGCATTAGTCCGGAAGATTTTCCGGCAGGCGTTCTCGCCAAGCCCGAGGCCCATTAGAATCTCAATCTCCGTTTCCCAGTCGAAAATGAGATTGGGGAAATCGGAGCCGTAGACGATGCGGTCCTGATGGCGCAGCAGCTTTTCGGCGGTGAACACGTAGGTATTCAGTTCATTCGGGAAAAATGCGAAGGCGGTATCGAGATACAGGCCCGGATATTCGTCGAGCATGTCGAAAAAAGCATCCACCTCGAACTCGCCCATATGGGGGACGTTCACCTTGAGCTGCGGATACCGCCTCATGAGGCGGCGGAAATGCTTGATGCCGACGAACTCGTTACCGACCGGGCCGGTGCCGACATGCATGAGGATGCGCTTGCCCGTCTCGATGACCCTTTCGTAAAGCGGAAACAGGCGCTCGTCGTCCGGATAAAAACGCTGGACAAGAAGCTGCAGCTTGAAGCCGATGACGCGCGGATGCTCCAGGACTTGAAGGGTTTCGCCTGCCGGATCGTCCGGGTGTGCGGCCGCGAAGCAGAAGAGATTCGGCTCCCGCTCGAGCAGTTCGATGTTCCAGCGATTGAGGCCTTCCGCGATGCCGGTCCTATGCGCGTAATTGCTGTACACGATTTTCTCGACGCCGCGGTTTTTGAGAAAATCAATGATCTGCGGCGTGTAAAGCGGGTAGCGTACCTGCCAGTTGTAGTCTTCCCGGAATGTGCGCCAGATGGCATCGAACAGCCGGTCGGGAAAAAGATGCACATGAAAGTCGATGATGGGAAACGGCAGGAGGTTCTGCATTTATCTTCCGAATTTGCGCTGTTCGAGCATGTCCATGAAGGCGTCGAGGCGGTTTTTCACCTGCGCGTCGCTCCAGTTGCGCACGTCCATGTGGTCGGCCTCGAACATGACGCAGGGGATCTCGAGTTCGTCCATGAGCGCCTTGCGGATGTCCATCTGGCCGAGCGAGATCGGCTTGCAGCTTTTGTTGGAGTGCAGGATCGCGCCGTCGATCCTGTATTTTCGGCAGGAATCGAGCACCATATCGATCCGTTTCTTGAGCGACACGTTCGAGACGAGCGGGAACGAGAGCATGCTTTTGAGGGCGAGGCTCTCGATCGGTTTTTCGGGGTCGAGCCGGATCGACCAGGCGGCGGAATATGTTTCGGCGACAACGACGGCGCCGAATTTCTCGAAGTAATTAAAGATTCCCATGTTGTACCACAGCGGGATATTGTCCCAGAACAGGCGGAATCGCTCCTGAGGAATACAGCCGATGCCGGCGCGGATCCGTTCCTCGACCTCCTCCTTGAATTTTTCGAGGAAATCGACCGCTTGCTGCGTGCCGGGCAGAACGACCATGACGAACATCACGCCGATCTCGGCGGCGCTGAACGGAGTGGGCACGCAGCGGCGGTAATCCATGATCTGATCCCACAGCTCGCAGGCACGATCGGAGAGGCGGACGACCTCCTTGAGGCGGTCCATATCGAGCTTTCTGCCGGTCTGCTGCTCGGTCCACCGGATGAAATCCAGAAAACGTTCGGAGGCGAAGGAAACGGTCTTTTCGTTTATGCGGTCGGGCATGATTTGTGGGCCGTCGGCAAGATACGTGGGCACATTGAAATGTTCGGCGAACGCCTGGAAAATCTTCATTGCAGGGATGCAGCCGCCGCCGAACGCGACGATCAGATCGGGTGACGGCAGCCCTCCGAGCGGCTGATCGGGCTTCTTCATGCCTTCTTCGATATAGCCGATGGCGTTGCGCAGGTAGCCGCACAGGTCTCGCGAGTAGCCCATTCGCTCGGCGGCCTCGATACAATCGACCGCGAGTCCCGTGGCCGCGCAGATGGGCGACCAGTTCTCCGGCATGACGGGCACGATATCGAGCGCGCGAAATACCTCGATGGCGCCGTTCATCGGAGGCAGCCACGCGATGAGTTTGCCCTCGGCCTTTGCGGCATGCGCGTCGGCGAAGTACTGTGGCACCAGCCGCCAGAGTTCCTTCGAGATTTTGAGGCGTTTCTTCGAGCTTTCAGCTTTCACGGATTATCCTTCCAACGGCAGGAGCCGTGGGTTTTCAGATCAGGCGCGCGGCTATTTTCTGAACCACTTCTTCAGCAAACTTGAAGGCTTGAAGCGCTTCTTCCCGGGTCGGCTCGACCAGGTCGCTCGGATATCTCACTTCAATCGCATAGCCGGAGACCTCGGCAAAGCGTTGGCGATACTTTTCCAAATCCGGCGCAGAAGGAAGAACCAAATCGAGCAACTTGAGCGAGTCATGTATTTTGGGAAAGGCTACATTCTGGTAAACCAGCATCGCCTTGAGTGCCTTCTCGACGGCCTGCTGAGCATGGAAACAGACGGTATCGGTAGGCCCATCGGGAAGCAAGAGCGTTTGGCTGGCCGTAACGAGATCATTTTGGGCCTTTTTGAGCCAGGCTTTTGCTAAGTCACGCTTTTTGTCGTTCATAGACGACCTTTCCGGAAGCAAACACTTCTGTGATGATATGATTGGTCACGCCGTTCCAGTACGATACTTCTTCCGGTGTGAAGACAAGGATATCCATGGCACATGGAGTGGGGCGGAAAAGAAGACGAAGAGGGACAGCTCGTTTATGGCGTGGAAGGTCTGTCTGCATGATTACCATCAAGTCCAGGTCGCTATCGGGAGTCGGGTTGCCAGAGGCGTAGGAGCCAAAGATTATGATTTTATCCGGAAAGAAATTTTCGGCAATTTTCTGAACGACAGCCCTAATGATTTCTTCCGAGATCAGTTCCCCGGTTTGTTGAACGGTAATTGACATGTCTAGTTCCATCTATTAATGCAAAATGACTCTTGCTCTTTTGAAATGATGTTCACCTTACTTCATAATATGCTATCCATGACAGAGGCCGGCGCCGGGCCTGATGCCGGTTTTCATAATCTGTTTCTATCCCCGCTTCGCGCGTTCTTCCGTATAGACGTCTTCCTTTCGCTTCTCGAACAGGTCTATGAGGAACCGCTCCTGCGGCTTTTCGGAAATCGTTTTGGGGATCTCTTCGAGCACCTGCAGGTACGAGGGCACGAAATTAGTCTCAAGTTCTTTCCGACACTTGGCGTAAATGGACCCCAGATTCAATTTCGCCCGGTCAACCGGAACGATAGCGGCGACGACGTCCAGTTCGCCCGGCGCCCCGCCCGCGGATGGCACGCCGTAGACGGCGACCTCGGTCACGTCGGGATGCTCGGCGATGACTTTCTCCACATAATCCGGATGCACGAAATCGCCGTTGTGGCGGATGCCGCCGCCTTTGCGGTAGTCGAAGAAGAAATAGCCGTTCTCGTCGGTGTGCGCCATGTCGCCGCTGCGCAGCCAGCCGCCGCGCACCTTCTTTTTCGAGGCTTCCGGATTCTTATAATATTCGACGTGGGCCGGCTCGCCGCTGGCGGGACGCGAAACGAGTTCGCCGATGACATTAGGCGGGCACTCGTTGTCGTTTTCGTCCACGATCTTCATCTCGAGCAGACCGGGCACCGGTTTCCCAAATGAGCCGACCGGTCCTTCGCCGACTGGCTTATAGGCGAATCCGCCTTCGACGGCCGCATACCATTCGAGTATCTGGACGTTGAAGCGCTTCTCGAACGCTTCCCAGATGGCGCGTGGCGTGCCCGCGCTGATGACCACTTTCACCGGATTATCGGCGTCATTCGGTTTTGCGGGCTCGCTGTAGATCGCAGTCGCCATGCCGCCGAGCAGCGAGAACGTGGTGCACCCGAACTTGCGGCAGATATCCCACAGGCGCGATTTGGTGAAGCGTTCGCTCAAAACGACGAGCCGCTCGAGCACGAGGCCGGGCATGAGGGTTACCGCCTGCGCGTTGCCGTGAGTAAGCGAGAGCCCGGTATAGAGGACATCATCCTCCTGATATTTCCACACCATTTGGGCCATGAGCGCGTACTGCGCGATGCGGTTGTTCGCGCAGACGACGCCTTTCGGGTCGCCGGTGGTGCCGGATGTGTAGATGATCTCCATCGGGTGCATGGGGTCCTCGATATGATTCCCGACCATTTTCTCCGGCCCGTCCATCACCTGGTTGAGGATGGGGTAGGGCGAATCGGCAGGGAGTTTTTCCCACGGCATGTAATTCACATACACAGCTTTGACGGAAGGCACATCGGGCAGGATTTGCTTCAGATTCTCCACGAGGTCGGCGGTAATGAGAACCAGCTTCGCCTCGGAATTATTCAGATAATACTTGAGTTTTTCTCCCTTGGTGCGCGGGTCGATGGGGACGGAGATCGCGCCGGTTAATGTGCCCGCCGTCATGGCGTAAAGAAATTCCGGATGATTGCGCATCATGACGGCGAACTTATCGCCCTTTTTGAGTCCGTGCTCCTGGAGCAGCGCGGCAACTTTGTTGGTGTTTTTCCACAGGTCGGCGTAGGTGAGGTGGACATCCGGTTTTTCGCCGCGCTCGAAAATGAGGCACTTCTTGTCGGGCGCCGATTCCGCCTTCATCTGGATCACGTGGCCGAGGATCATCATATTCAGTTCGATTGCCATATGACACACTCCCGATTCTTTCGCTGAGACGACGAGGGCAAGGGATGGAAAATGAAAGAAAATTCTTCGTGGCCCAATATTATCAAAGGAAAGAAAGGAATGTCAATCTGCGCAGGACTGGCGTCTGCCTGTCAGAATCGGACTTTATTTGGGCCAAGACCCGACCTGCGACCGGCAGAAAATGCAGGTTGGATAAGGGAAAGCGCACATGTCCATGCTCTGTCTTTACCCAACTCTCATCCCGAAGAGAAATCGCGTTACATTTGCCCGCTTCACAAATATGTCGTATAACAGAATGGTCACGATCAGCGAAGCAGTCGTGATAACAAAGAACTTGCTCATACCCCGCAGGTTCCATTGCACCACATAATATCCGATCACCACAATAATAGTATGATGGATAATATAGAAGGGTAAAGCAGCTTCGGTTCCATATTGAAGTACCTTATTGGTGAAACCAAGGTGTCTCTGACCAAAACTCAGAATGGCGATTATCCAGAACCAAGAGTTGAAACCAAAGAGAATCATGTAAAGAATCCATTCGGGCGAGTAACCCGGGACCGGCTCTTTGCCGATCCAAGATATCCCGCCAATAAACAGCCACGAGACTACCCCCATCCCAAGGGCAAGGGTCCCATTTCTTGCTATTGCTTCCTCAAATCTTCGTTCGGAGCACAGGAGATAGCCATAGATAAAGAAGGTGATATAGAAGAAGAAGTTTGCCCAATCACCGATAAGATTTTGAAAGCCGGGCCATCTCGCTCGCAGGGCTGCCTGAATGACGGCAAGTGGAACGGCGAAGAGAAATATCTCACCGCGCCTTTCACAAAGGGAGGCAACCGTTGATATAAGACGTTTTCCGAACTCTCTCCTGAAAAAGAGAAGCAACGGCAATACAATCAAAGAGAAAACGAAAAGGTATGCGAGAAACCACAGGCTTCCCCACATAAAATTCCCCTCGGGATAGATGCCGTTGAAGAAGTGCGGATAGAAAGCAATGTAAGAGCCCTGAAATTGCTGGAACTGCAGGCGCTGAAAGTACACTGCCGGCGGAACAATCGCAAGCGTACCGAAGACAAGGGGGATGACGAGTCGCTGAACCCTTTCTCCAAGGTACTGTCGGCCCGTCCGAGAATTCAGGGAGAACCATGTGGCTGCTCCCGAAACGAGGAAAAGCAACGGCATGTGCCACTGGTGCACAAACCACGAGAATTGGTTCAGAACCCGATTCTCTTGGTCTTTGATGTATGATAGCGAATCTGCGGGAGCGAAGATTATTGCTGTGTGGAAAGGAATGAGCAGTAACACGGCCAGCACCCTAAGCCAATCTATGTCGTAGCGTCTTACTTGAACGCCGCTCATTCTCTGCCTCCACTGCATCTTGATAAATGGAGATGGAAGTGCGCCTTCGGGAAATACACATTCTCATTAGGATCTTCATCGCAGGTGCGACTATGCCCGTCTGTTCAAAGGAATTAACGCAAGTCTGGAAAGACCACCCATTCATCTCGCCTCTTTGGCATGCGCGCGCGATGTACTTTTCGATTTTTCACCAGGTTTTCAACCGCCTGCGACGCCTCCTCCGGATTCCAGCCGAACAGGCGCGGCAGCAGGGAGGCTGGAACGGCGCCTGCTGTCTCGACCGCTCGCGCAATGATGAGTTGCAGCGCTTTCTCTCTTGGCATGCGCTCGGCCTCGCGCTCGACCTTGGGCGGAACCCAATCGATAAACAATCCAAGCACGCGCACGCCCCATCCCTTTTGTTTGAGGCCGACGGAGACGGTCTTGAATTTTGTCTGCAGCTCATAGAGGGCCACATGGAATTTGCGCGTATTTTCCTTGCCGGGCGTCATAAGCGACTGGCGCAACTGGTCGACAGGTGTGGGACCGTGTGAATCCAGATATGCTGCAATCCGGTTTGCAAGCTCGCTCAATTTCCCCCAGTAATATTCTTCTTCATAAATGAGATAACCGCCGCCGTGAAGATATACGGAAAGAAAAGCAGCGAGCAAATCCATCGAGATCAGGGTGGCTTTATGCCGCACCACACGTCCGGTATATGCCACCTTCTTTGTCTGCAACAGGTCCTTTGATTCCCACCAGTCGGAGTTGTAATCGGCGCAGTCATACAATTTCGGCAGCGGAATTTCACGGGAACCGAAAATCAGGACCAGCCCCGCTCTCTTCACGAATGCGGCGATCTCATCGAGCGTGTGCAGGCTCCCCTGCGGCCAGGCGCGACGGCGGTACTCCAGTATGCTTCGTTGGGAGAGTTCAACGTCCAAAGGGCCCCTCCCGGGGGTAATGACTATTGACAAGCGCGCGCCGCTTCTCCTTGCAATGGGAACTCTCAAGCGAGATAGACGGGCAAGCGAAGACGTGCACCATGAGCGCCATTATACATCCATTGGGCCGGCGTTCGCATCCAGATGCATTGTGCGGCGAAAGAGCCACATTGATGGAGTGTTTCTTCAGCGGGATTAAAGGGCGGCATTCACTTGCTGAGCAGGCGCGTACGCTTGCTCCGGTAGATTCTGTCGAGCGGCCGGACTTCGTTTACGAGACGGCGGGAAACGGCTGCCTCAGGTCGCGGAAACGGCCGCTTCCTCACGCCCCATAAGGGAAGTGAACTCAGCGGGTTCAGCCCTTCGGGCGATAGTCCTGCCCAATCCTGCTATCATCTCAACCGTCGCCATCACCGCCAACCCGTAGACCAGGTGGGCGGCAAATCCTCTCAGGTGTGTAAGCAGGGGATATGCGCGGTTAGGCGCGCTCAGGTCCAACCCGGGCGTCATTATCTCGTCGACCACGGCCGACATTGCGGCTCCGGTAACCAGTCCCGCGGCCAGCGGGTGAAAATTCGCATTTCGCAGCAGCGTGTAAATGGGTCCCCACGCCATGCCGGCGCCATAAAAAAGCACTCGCCCCAGTTTTTGCGTCTGCGCCTGCGAGAGGTCGAGATTGAGTCTTTGCCGAATCTTTTCGGCTGCAATATCGGCTGGAAGTCCGGGGCGGACGTCGATCTCGCGCTGGCGCACCGCTTCGGGCTCCCACCGATAAAGTTTGTTCGAGACCGGCTGCATCAGCATTTTGCCGATCAGGCCGCCCACCAGTCCGATCCCGACATTCGAAAGCGCCTCTTTACCTTTCATTGCCGAATCCTTTCCTTTCGCAAATGAGTCCTCAAAATACCACCTATTCGTCTTGTCATTAGCTTTCAATCCCAATATGCCCGATACCGGTAGTTGCGATAGTAGTGAGGCGGATACCCAAAATAGCCGTAGTCCCGCGGCCGAAGATAATCGGGAGCGGCGAAGTAGTCGTAGGGATCGGTGTAAGGCCAGCGGTAGCCGTAGGGATACCGATAGGCATAGGGATATTTGTAACCATAGGGATACCTATAGCCGTAGTAAGGGTGGCCGTAATAAAATCTTCGTTGAAAATGATAATACGGATATCTTCGATACGGCCTGTCGTAGCGAAAGGGATCACGGTCATAAATAATATTTCTCATTCTCTCGTATTCAAGCTGGCCGACGGATTTCTTTTCGTGGAGCCTTGTGGCTGCTCGTTCATGCGGCTGAGCGAAAGCGGGAAGTTCCGCCCCGAACAGGAAGCCGGCGATTAACAGCCCTGCAAAGAAAAACCGGGAGTTTTTTCTCATCGATAACACCTCTCTTCGTTGCGATGTCCATTTAAAGTTTGCACATTTTTTTACGGAAATTCTATTGAATTTTATTTGGAACGAGTGAGGCATCTCCTGTGCTATGAAGGTGTTAAAATGGGTTTATCCATCGCTCGGAGCCGCGACACTTGTGGAAGAATGTCGTATAAGGAAGCCTGGCGCGCCTAAGTGTTCCACGGTGTATCCGGAGCCTGATGTGCGGCAAAAGGGGGAGCCAAAAAAGGCTGATCATGGTGGGTTTTGTTTGCGAAGGGCTTTCTCGGGAAGAAGGGGAATTTGATCGGGGGACTGATGCGGAAATTTGTCATTCCTGACTTGTTTGATCCGTCTTTCTGCCGGCATGCACGCGATGGATACGGAAATGAATGATCAGCAAGAGAACCGGCACAACCAGCGCCGCCAAATTGAAAATGAGCATGTATTTGGCGAAACCGGGCTCGCGAAATATGATTTTCATCCAATGAACCAAAAAAACGGTGGCGGCGATTCCCGGGGTCATTCCCGCGAGGGTCCCAAGAAGGAAATCGCGGGAGTGGATTCGTGACGCGCCAGCGACAAGGCTCACAAGGGTGAAAGGAGCAACGGGAAAGAAGCGCACTCCTAAGACCGCCTTGATGTCCCCCCTTTGCATTCGACCTCTGAGCCGACCCAGCCGGTTCCCTGCACACCTATTGAGAAGGTCATAGCCGGCCCAGCGTCCCACAACAAAAAGGACCATCGCCGCCAAATGCGATCCGAGAAAAGCGTAAAGGAAGCCGTGGAGCGGTTCAAACAAAAGGGCGGATATGAAAACCAGTAATGTTATGGGAATGAGAAGCATGCTGCCGAGGACATAAATGGCAAGGATTAGCGATGATAATGCCGGGACCTGAAGAAGCGAAACCATCGATTGCGCGAGGGCGGCTTTCAGCGGTCCGAATGACGACAGCGTCCAGTGGGAAATGCCGGCCATCGAAAATATCAGAAGGAGCGCTATAAGAGTTCCAACGAGGAATTGCGAACTCACCCTCCTGCTCTCGTCCGGAAGAAAGGCTCTTACTGGATTCCCAAGAGAGAAAGCCCGCTCCGGGTCCAGGAGCAGTTTGACGGGAACCACCTTTTCCAGCCACTCCGGGAGGTGGGGCGAAAGCGGTTTTACCGAGAAACCGGTTACGCGTAAGCGCAGCTTTTCGACCGCGCCAATGAGAGAGCCTTCGCTCTCGATGGTTTGCTGCACTTCTTCCGCCTCTAATCCGAGATGATCCGCGAAGAGACGATCTCGCAGCAGCCTGATTGCGCGCTCGACTTGTAGATTGCCTGATGCCTCAATTGCAAGGTCGCATTCGGTATCGAGGCCCATTGAGCGGTTATTGAGGTTTGCCGAGCCGATCCGGACGAGGGAGTCGTCGGCCACCATTAATTTTGAATGGATGTTCTTACAGCCCTTTTCGAGCCCCTCCACATGGGGATAATATATGCGCAGCCGATGGTATTCATCCTCGCGCTGCAGTTCGCGGACGATGCGGCCGCGAAGGAGGCCCATGGTGTATTCCTCCCTCCATCCTATTCTTCTGTAAGGCAGCGCAATGACGATCTCGGGGCCGTCTTTCTCGCGGAGTCGCTTGGCAAGCGCGTCGCCGACCGCCGTCGAAGTGAGATACTGGTTTTCTATGTAGATGTATTTCCGGGCCGCGAGAATGCAGTCGCGGTACAGCGTCTCTATTTCGCGGACTTCTTTTCGTCCTCTGTAGGCCGGTTCGGTGCGAGCGATCCCCACCTCGACCTCGCGAATGTCGGGAATTACGTCCGGCGGCCATGGATCTGCGGCGGCAGGCTGAGCGGGAGGAATTCGGCGGCTCGTTGCGCGGAGCCAACGCTCGCGAACCAATTCGCCGAGCGCAGCAGCCGCGGCGCCATCCACCGCGACTTGCACGTCATGATAAGGCGGATACAGTTGTCCTTGCGGATTGAGCCGCCGCGGGTCGTGTGGTTTGTGGCTGCGTGTATCCCACCTTTGCTGCGCCAGATCAATTCCGCCGCAAAAGGCGAGGGCGTCATCGATCACGACGATTTTTTGATGATGGCATCCGCCCAGAGGATGGTTTCCGTCAAGTCGGAAATGCAGTCGCGGATGACTGCGGATGGCACGGAAGCGGGCAAAGAGTTCCCGCTCAAACATATAGACGATGGAATAGTCCCACTCGAGTATGTATATGTTCAGTTCCGGCCGCCGCGAAAGGACGGACATGAAGAGGTCGCCAAGGATAACCGGGTACTCGCCATTCCGTCGATCTCGCAAGAGGTTGATCCTGCGGTCGAAGTCCCAGCCGACGATCATCACGCATTGTTGGGCTCGCGTCACCGCCTCGTACAAAGCGGCGAAATACGCGTCGGCATCAATAAGAAACGCAAACCGGTCGGCATGAGCAAGCCTCCAGCAGTTCCTGCTTTCAATCAGTATCCTGTTTTGAGCGGGAAGATGCCGCCGATATTCAGGTTGTGATAAACCTTCCGGTTTCGATCGAGAGCTTCCATTTTTGAATGCAGAGGACATTTTGGATTCCATAAATCCCCCCGCAATTATCCTTTCTGTTCAAAATTCCCATAAAATAATGTCGCGGTTCCCTTAAGATCGACAGCGGCAGCTTGAGCCTCTTGTCGAAAAGCGAATTCATTGATAGATTTAACTCATTTTCGACAGTTTGAAAAATTAAGCTATTTTGTATCAAGAACTTACAGAGACAGAAAAAGCTCTAGGCACTACATTTTCTCTGGCTCTCTCT